>NZ_JALJRR010000007.1:0-85556 GCF_024519615.1 Pseudomonas sp. Pse79 | reverse complement strand
TCAGCTAGCGGATTGGGCACTGATTCACCGCTATCGGGGGCAAGCCCCCTCCCACTTTTTACCGCAGTGTCTGTTAGAGAATCGGTGAGATAAGCCGCGCGACCCGCATGCCCAGTTGTTGTAGGCGGCGGGTTTCGCGGCTTTCTTCCTGGCTGACTTCATGGGCCAGGGCGAAGTCATCGAGCAGCATGTGTTCCACTTGCTGGGCGAAGGCTTCATCGACGGTCAGCAACATCACCTCGAAATTCAGGCGGAACGAACGGTTGTCCATGTTCGCACTGCCGATGGCGCTGATTTCGCTGTCGACCAACACCACTTTCTGGTGCAGAAACCCCGGCGTATAGCGGAACACCCGCACCCCGGCGCGCACCGCTTCGATCGCGTAAAGGCTGGAGGCCGCATACACGATGCGGTGGTCGGGCCGCGACGGCAGCAGCAGGCGCACGTCGACCCCGCGCAGCACCGCCAGGCGCAGGGCGGCAAACACCGCTTCATCCGGGATGAAATACGGGCTGGTGATCCACACCCGCTCGGTCGCGGCGTGGATCGCTTCGACAAAAAACAGCGAGCAGGTTTCATAAGGGTCGGCCGGGCCGCTGGCGAGCAATTGGCAGAGCACGCCGTTTTCGGGGTAGGTGTCCGGCAGGATCAGCGGCGGCAGTTCCCGCGCCGCCCAGAACCAGTCTTCGGCAAACGATTCCTGCAGGCACGCCACCACCGGGCCGGTGACCTGCACATGGGTATCGCGCCACGGTGCCAGCGGCGGCTTTTTGCCCAAGTATTCATCGCCGACGTTATGCCCGCCGACAAACCCGGTGATGCCATCCACCACCACGATCTTGCGGTGGTTGCGGAAGTTGACCTGGAAGCGATTGAGCCAGCCGCTGCGGGTGGCGAACGCCTTGACCTGCACCCCGGCGTCGCGCAGCGTTTGTGCATAGTGAGAGGGTAGGGCGTGGCTGCCGATGCGGTCGTAGAGCACGTAGACGGCGACGCCTTGGGCGGCTTTTTCCTTCAGCAAGGCATGCAACTGCCGACCGAGCTCGTCGTCATGAATGATGAAGAACTGGAACAGCACGGCGGTTTTGGCGCGGCGAATTGCCTCGAAGATCGCACTGAAGGTGGCGTCACCATTGATCAGCAAACGCACTTCATTATTCGCCAGGCACGGCATGCGGCCCAGCTTCGGCATCGCCCGCAAGGAGGCGTAGGCGCTGGAGTTGCGGGCGGCCAGGGCTTCCTCGACCCACGGGCGCCAGTTCAGCTCGTTGATCGCAGTGTGCATTTCCTGGTTGGCCTGGCGCCGCGCCTGGATGTACGCATCGAAGGTGCTGCGGCCGAAGATCAGGTACGGGATCAGCGTGAGGTAGGGTATGAACATCAGCGACAACGCCCAGGCAATCGAGCCTTGGGCGGTCCTGACGGTCAGCACTGCATGGATCGCGGCGAGCGTCCCGAGAAAATGCAGCGTGGCGATGAAGTAGGCGAGCAGGTGCGGGCCAAAAAAATCCATGGACGATGGTACTCCAGGCAATCCAGTGCCTAACAGACCATGTTCGGTCAGGAATGTCGCTATTTTATTTGCCGTGCAACACTGGCGCTTTTGTGGCGTCTAATGCCCACAATTATCCAGGAGTTACCCGATGAATGCTCGTCTGCTAGGTTTGGCCATGGTTATTGGTTTGTCGCTGCCCGTGGCGGCCCAGGCGCAGATGCTGGCGCCTGGTTTGTGGGAATTGACCACGAGCAACATGAAAGTGGATAACCAGGACCTGCCGGATTTGTCATTGATCCTCGGTCAGCTCAAGCAACAAATGACCCCCGAACAGCGCGCCATGCTGGAGAAACAAGGCATCACCATGGCCGGTAAAGGCGTGCAGGTGTGCCTCACCCCCGCCCAGGTCGCCTCCGACGCGATCCCGCTGACCGATCCGCAGTCGGGCTGCAAACAGCAAGTGACCGACAAGAGCGGCAACCAGTGGAAATTCCGTTTCAGCTGCCCGAAAGCCCAGGGCACCGGCGTGGCCACCTTCCAGAGCCAGAAGGAATTCACCACCACGGTCAACGGCACCTTCAATGCCACCGGCATTCAGCAGAAGGGCAGCCTGGACAGTCACGCCCAGTGGCTGGGGGAAAACTGCGGCAGCGTCAAACCGCGCGCTTAACGCTGAAAGTGCAGGGGCAGGCCCTGGCAGCTGTCGACCACCTGGCCGTTGTGCCAGGCCAACTGGCCCGACACCAGAGTGGTGCTGACGCTGTGGCGAAAGCGGCGCTCGGCGAACGGTGTCCAGCCGCAGCGCGCCAGGATCGGCTGGCTGCGGACCGGCTTGCCTTCGGGTTCGGGTTTGATCAGCACCAGATCGGCCCAATAGCCTTCACGCAGGTAGCCACGGTCCGGGATCGCGAACAGGTCGGCGACGCGATGACTGGTTTTCGCCACCAGGGTGGTCAGCGGCAGCAGCCCATCGGCCACCAACTCCAGTAACGCCGGCAACGCATGTTGCACCAGGGGCAAACCCGACGGCGCCTCACCATACGCAAACTGCTTTTGCGCCCAGGTATGCGGCGCATGGTCGGTGCCGATCACATCCAGCCGCTCGCCGAGCAGGGCCAGGCGCAATGCGTCGCGGTCGGCGCGGGTCTTGATCGCCGGGTTGCATTTGATCTGGTGGCCCAGGCGGTGATAGTCGCGGTCGTCGAACAACAGGTGATGGACGCAGACCTCGGCGGTGATGCGTTTCTGCGCCAGCGGCTGGTCTTCGAACAACGCCAACTCGCGGGCGCTGCTCAGGTGCAACACATGCAGGCGCGTGCCGTGGCGCTTGGCCAGTTCCACCGCCAGTGAAGACGAGCGATAACAGGCTTCGGCATCGCGGATCAGCGGGTGGGCGGCGGCAGGGATGTTGTCGCCGAAACGCTCGCGCAAGCGCTGTTCGTTGGCCTGGATACTCGGCGTGTGTTCGCAGTGGGCCAGCAGGATCGTCGGCACATCGGCGAACAGGCGCTCCAGAATCCGTGGATCGTCCACCAGCATGTTGCCGGTGGACGCGCCCATGAACACTTTGACCCCGGCCACTTGCCGCGGGTCGAGCGCGGCGACGGTGTCGAGGTTGTCATTGCTGACGCCGAAGTGAAAACCGTAGTTGGCCACCGAGTGCTGGACGGCGCGGCGTTTTTTGTCGGCCAGCGCTTCCAGGGTGAGGGTGGCCGGCCGGGTGTTGGGCATGTCCATGAAACTGGTGATGCCGCCGGCCACCGCTGCGCGGGATTCGCTGTAGAAACCACCTTTGTCCGGCGCGCCGGGTTCGCGAAAGTGAACCTGGTCATCGATCATCCCCGGCAGCAGCCATTGACCGTGGGCGTCGATTTCCACAGGCGCCGTGTGCCCCGTGATGCTGCTGGCGATCTTCTCGATACGGCCGTGGGCGACCAGCATGTCGGCGTCGAATACCTGGCCTTCATTCACCAGTCGAGCGTTGCGGATCAACAGGCGGCTCATGGTTCAGAACTCGTTTTGCAGGGCTTTGTAACCCTGCACCAGATCGACGTTGGTACGCGCTACGTCCTCGGAAAACTCCGACGCGCTGACGCTCACCGGCGGGAATTGCGACAGGTCGGTGTTGGGCCCGATGCGGGTGGTCGAAGGCACGTAGAACGCGGCGGGCAAGTCGCGGCCGTCGACCACCGAGTTGTGGCGCACCACGCAGCCGTCGCCGACGGCGCAGTTGAACAACACGCTGTTGAAGCCGATGAACACGCGGTCGCCGACGCTGCAGGGGCCATGGACGATGGAGCGGTGGGCGATGGAGGTGAACTCGCCGATGGTCACCGCCGCGCCGGATTTGGAGTGGATCACCACGCCGTCCTGGATATTGGAGTTGGCGCCGATGGTGATCGGGTCCATGTCGCCGCTGGCGTCGACCTCGTCCGCGCGGATCACGGCGTAGGGGCCGACGAATACGTTCTCACCGATGATGACCTTGCCGCAGATGATCGCGGTTTTATCGACGTAGGCCGATTCGGCAATCACCGGCAGATCACCGGATGGGTTCTTGCGGATCATGGTTTGCCCAACGCGGCGCACAGGGTGTTGAGGTTGTATTCGAACAGCCCGAGAAAGGTGCTGGCCGGGCCTTCTGCGGCGAGGGCGTCGGAATACAGCGTGCCGCCGATCTGCGCGCCGCTTTCGCTGGCGATCTGTTTGAGCAGGCGCGAGTCCTTGATGTTTTCAATGAACACGGCTTTGACCTTGTCCTTGCGGATCTGAGTGATCAGCGCGGCGACTTCGGCGGCGGAAGGCTCACGCTCGGTGGACAAACCCTGAGGCGCGAGGAACTGGATGCCATAGGCCTGGCCCAGGTAGCCGAACGCGTCATGGGAGGTGACGATGCGGCGGTTGCCTGCTGGCAGCGCGCCGAACTTGGCCTTGGCCTCGGCGAGCAAACGGTAGATGTCTTTCAGGTACGCCTGGCTGTTGCGCAGGTAGTCGGCCTGGTTGGCCGGGTCGGCGGCCACCAGCGCCTTGGTGATGTTGTTCACATAGATTTCGGCATTGGCCAGGTTATGCCAGGCGTGCGGGTCCGGGATGGTTTCGCCGTCTTCCTCCATGGTATGGGAGATCACGCCTTTACTGGCGGTAACCACGGTGGCGCGGGTTTCGGTGCTGGTCACCAGGCGGTCCAGCCACGGCTCGAAGCCGAGGCCATTCTTGATGATCAGCTTGGCCTTGAGCAGCGCCTTGGCGTCGTCCGGGGTCGGCTCGTAGGTATGAGCGTCGGCGTCGGGGCCGACCATGTTGCTGATCTGGATGTGTTCGCCACCGATCTGGTGGGTAATGTCATCGAGAATACTGAAGCTGGTCACCACCTGGAGTTTGTCGGCGGCCTGGGCCATGGACAACGGCAGTAGCAGACTGAACAACACGAGTAGAGCACGCATCGGGAGACACCTCATTGGGATGACAGCAAGGGCGGGCGGCGCAGCAAGCCATGCACCGGACCGAAGATCACGGACAGCAGGTACCCACCGCCAGCCACCAGCACAATCGCCGGGCCGCTGGGCAGTGAGTAGTAGAACGACAGCAACAAGCCAAGCCACACCGACAGGCATCCCAGCACTGCCGATACCGCGATCAGCACCGGCAAGCGCCGGCTCCAGAAGCGGGACGCGATGGCCGGCAACATCATCAAGCCCACCACCATCAGCGCGCCGATGGCCTGGAAACCGATCACCAGGTTCAGCACCACCAGGGTCAAAAACAGCCCGTGGGCCAATGGGCCGAGGCGGCTGACGGTTTGCAGGAACAGCGGGTCGAGGGTGTCCAGCAGCAGCGGTTTGTAGATCAGCACCATGGCGACCAGGCTGAAACCAGAGACCCAGAGCATGCCGGTCAAGGTGGTTTCGTCGACGGCCAGGGCCGAGCCGAACAGCAGGTGCAGCAGGTCCAGGCGCTTGCCGGCAAGGCCGAGGATCAGCACACCGGCGGCGAGGGAGATGGGGTAGATGGCGGCCAGGCTGGCGTCTTCGCGCAGGCCGGTGCGACGGGTGATCCACGCGGCCAACCCCGCCATGCTCAGGCCGGCGCCGAGGCCGCCGATGGTCAGCGCGGGCAGGCTCAGGCCGGCGAACCAGAAACCCAGGGCGGCACCGGGCAGGATGCCGTGGGCGACGGCGTCACCGATCAGGCTCATGCGCCGCAGGATCAGGAACACCCCCAGCGGCGCGGTGCTGCAAGCGAGCACCAGGCCGCCGATCAAGGCGCGGCGCATGAACACGAAGTCGAGAAACGGCATCCACAGGTGGGCGGTGAAGTGCATCAGGCCACCTGCATGTGCGGTTGCGGGCGGATCAGTTCTTTGCTCGGCCCGAACCGGCAGCCCGTGCTTTTGATCTGCACCACTTGCTGGGTGTGTTGACGCACGGAGGCCAAGTCATGACAGACCACGACCACCGTGCGGCCCTCGTCATGCCAGGCGTGGATATGTTTCCAGCACAGGGCCTGGCCGTCTTCGTCGAGGGCTGCGTGGGGTTCGTCGAGCAGCAACACCGGCGCTTCGGCCAAGCTCATGCGGGCGAGCAGGGCGCGTTGCAGTTCGCCGCCGGACAAGGCCATCAACGGGCGCTGTTCCAGGCCGCTGAGGCACCAGTCTTCCAATACGGCGTGCAGGCGTTCGCTGCGTTGTTGCGGGGTGAGTCGGGTGCCCCAGAAACCGGCGGCGACCAGCTCTTGCAAGCTGATGGGGAACTGCCGATCGAGGTGTTGTTGCTGGGGCAGGAAGGACACGCCGCCGCGACGCGGCACATCCACGCGGATTTTGCCCGCCAGCGGTTTTTGCAGGCCGGCGATGACTTTGAGCAGGCTGCTTTTACCGCAGCCGTTGGGGCCGATCACGCCAGTAAGGCTGCCGGTTTCCAGGGTGAAGTCCACGGCGGGTGTCAGGGGTTGGCCGGGGGCACCCCAGCGCAAAGCGGTGCAGGTGATCATGCTGAGTGTCTCGTCCAACGGCTTTCAGCCACGGCATCGTGCGCGTGCAGGCTTTCGGCGTGGATCACTTTGAGGTGGAAGGCTTGGACGGCATCCGAGCGTTTCAAGGCGAGGTTCAGGCGGCGGGCGGCGTCTTCGCAGAACATCAGGTTCTGCCCGTTGGCCAGGGCGAAGGCTTGTTCGTCCGCACGTTTCACCGCGGTTTGCACGGCGGTGCCGAGGGCGGCTTCGGCGGTATTGATCAACTCGGTCAACGCCAGCTGCTCGCCGCGCAACTGGACGCGCAGTTGCGCGCTGCTGCGCTGGCTGTGGGGCGTGGCGACGATGCCGTTGGCGCTGCCGAGCCAGGTCAGCACATCGGCATGCTGCAACGGCGTGTTGCCGAAATCTTCGAGAAATTGCTGCTGAATCAACTGCCTGGCGAGGGCCGCCGAGCACGGGCAGGTTGAGGAATAAGTCACCTCAATGTTTAGTTCCACGTGGAACATCTGGTTTTCCACGCGCGCTTCGATACTCACCGGGTAGCCCTTCCAGCCAGCCAGAGGGCTGACTAATGCCGGGCGCTTGAGCAGCAGATCGGTGTGGATACGCAGGTAGGCGTTATTAGATAAACCTTCATGACTGTCGAGAAAACGCTGCAGTACCTTACGCAGAAGTGCCGGAGTCAGTGGCTGCTGGTCGAGCATCTCCAGCGCCAGGTACAGGCGCGACATATGAATGCCACGGGCGGCACCGTCGTCCAGGCTGACGCCAGCATCGGCCGTGGCGGCGAGGCGTTGGTCGTCGATCAAAATAGGCAAGGCGATGCCGCACATGCCCACCCAATCGAGCGGCAAGGCTTGGCGTGAAGCCTGCGCGGCGATATCCGGCAGAGTCAGCGCATTCATGAGCAGGTCCATCGTTGGCGATAAAAAAGACATGTTATATTATAACTATTGAGTCGACGATGAATTTTCTGCTCCGGCCTTTTTTCAGTCATGTCGAGTAAGGACGCTCCTTTATTTGCGGTATTTGTCATGCACAGACGTCAGCTCCTCAACCTGCTCCTGGTCAGCCCGCTGTTCACCTTGCCCTTCACCGCGTCGGCCACGCAGATTCGCAACGCCCGCCTGTGGCGCTCGGACGACAAGCTGCGGCTGGTGTTCGACCTCAGTGGCCCGGTGAACTACAAGACTTTTTCCCTGACCGCGCCGGAACGCCTGATCATCGACCTGAGCGGCGCCGGGCTCAGTGGCGACTTCTCTCAGTTGGTCTTGAAGAACAGCGGGATCACCTCGATTCGCTCCGGGCACTTCGGCAAGGCGGATACGCGCATCGTGCTGGACCTCGCCACGCCGATGCAGCTCACCAGCTTTTTGTTGCCGCCCCAGGATGGGCAAGGGCACCGCCTGGTGCTTGATCTCACCAGCGCCACCCAGGTGCCTCACCCGATAGCGGCCGCACCCCGGCCGCTGGTCGACAGGGCGCACCCCAAGCGCGACATCATCGTGGTGGTCGACCCCGGCCACGGCGGCAAGGACCCCGGCGCTATTGGTTCCAAGGGCCAGCGCGAAAAAGACGTGGTGCTGTCGATTGCGCAATTGCTGGCCAAACGCTTGAAGCGCGAGAAAGGGTTCGATGTGAAGCTGGTGCGCAACGATGACTTCTTCGTGCCGCTGCGCAAGCGCGTGGAGATCGCCCACAAACACAACGCCGACATGTTTATCTCGGTGCATGCGGATGCGGCACCACGGATCACCGCGTCGGGGGCTTCGGTGTATGCCTTGTCCGAAGGCGGTGCCACCTCGGCCACGGCGCGGTTCATGGCGCAACGGGAAAACGGCGCCGACCTGCTGGGCGCCACCAGTCTGCTGAACCTCAAGGACAAGGACCCGATGCTGGCCGGGGTGATTCTCGACATGTCGATGAACGCCACCATCGCTTCCAGCCTGCAACTGGGCAGCTCGATCCTGGGTAGCCTGGAAGGCATCACCTCGTTGCATCAGAAGCGTGTGGAACAGGCCGGGTTCGCGGTGCTCAAGTCACCGGATGTACCGTCGATCCTGGTGGAGACCGGGTTTATCTCCAATGCGCGGGACAGTGCGCGGCTGGTCACGGCGCGGCATCAACAGGCGGTGGCGGAGGGTTTGTTCCTCGGCCTGCAGCGCTATTTCCAGAAGAACCCGCCGGTGAACAGCTACATGGCTTGGGTCCAGGAACAGAAACACAACCAGGCCTAACAGCCGGTCACACGGCTGCAGGTGAACGTGGCGCTGGCGCCACCGGAGCTGGAAAACCGGTTGATTGTGGTCCAGCCCACACGCCGCGTGTAGCCGACCCACGCTTCACCGTCCGAGGCCAAGCCGGTGAAGAACGTCAGTTGCCCGTAGCGGCTGTTGGTTTGCGCCCAATAGCGCCTGCCGATCGCCTCGAAACCGCGCAGATACGTGGTGCTGCCAACCGTCGCCACGCTGTAGGCATTGCCCAGCGGATCGACGCAGGCCAGCAGGTTGGCGCTGCGCGTGCAATTGGCCGACAGGCTCGGCACTTGGGCGCCGGCCTGGGCCGTGATGAGCAACAGCAGGCTGCACAGTAGATATTTCATAGGCTTCTCGATGTAGACAAGCGCCAGCATTGCTCCGTTGGTCATGATGAGCAAGCGGGGGATTGGCTTATTTGTGTTGTTATAATATAACATTAAATACAGCCCGGCTTGAACGGGCGGCCTGATGAGAATGACCTGATGCCCAATCGTCTCCCCGTTACCGTGTTGTCCGGCTTTCTCGGCGCCGGTAAAAGTACGCTGCTCAACTATGTCCTGCGCAACCGCGACAACCTGCGGGTGGCGGTGATCGTCAACGACATGAGCGAAATCAACATCGACGGCGGTGAGGTGCAGCGCGACGTCACCCTCAACCGCGCCGAAGAAAAACTGGTAGAGATGAGCAACGGCTGCATCTGCTGCACCTTGCGTGAAGACCTGCTCGAAGAGGTCGGAAAACTCGCCAGGGACGGTCGCTTCGATTACCTGTTGATCGAATCCACCGGCATCTCCGAGCCGTTGCCCGTGGCCGAAACCTTCACCTTTCGCGATGAAAACGAGCAGAGCCTGGCCGATATTGCGCGCCTGGACACCATGGTCACTGTGGTCGACGGCATGAACTTCCTGCTCGACTACCAGGCCGCCGAAAGCCTCGCATCGCGGGGCGAAACCCTTGGCGAAGAAGACGAACGCTCGATCACCGACCTGTTGATCGAGCAGATCGAATTTGCCGACGTCATCCTGATCAGCAAAATCGACCTGATCGGCCGCCACGAGCGTGAGGAACTGATGGCCATCCTCGAACGCCTGAATGCCCAGGCCGAGATCATTCCGATGGTCATGGGCGAAGTGCCGCTGAACAAAATCCTCAACACCGGCCGCTTCGACTTCGAACGCGCCGCCCAGGCCCCCGGCTGGCTGCAGGAACTGCGCGGCGAGCATGTGCCGGAAACCGAAGAGTACGGCATCGCCTCCACGGCTTACCGCGCGCGCCGTCCGTTCCATCCGCAGCGCTTTTTCGAGTTTATCGACCGCCCTTGGGTGAACGGCAAACTCCTGCGCTCCAAGGGCTTTTTCTGGCTGGCCAGCAAGCCGCAGGACGCCGGCAGTTGGTCCCAGGCCGGCGGCCTGATGCGCCATGGCTTTGCCGGACGTTGGTGGCGTTTTGTGCCGAAAAGCCAGTGGCCGCAGGACGAAGAAAGCGTCGCCGCGATCATGGGCCACTGGCAAGCAAGCACCGGCGATTGCCGTCAGGAACTGGTGTTCATCGGGCAAAACATCGACTTCGCGCAGATGCGTGCCGAACTGGACGCCTGCCTGCTGACCGATGAAGAAATGGCCCTGGGCGTCGACGCATGGCGCTTGCTGGCCGATCCTTTTGGCCCTTGGTATGAAGAGGCGGCCGCCTGATGCTGGCACCGCTCATCCCCCTGCGCCCGGTGATCCGCCAGACCTGCGGCGACACCCCGCTGGCGCTGTCCGAGATTCTCGAAGACGGCGTCAACCTGGCGCTGTGGCAGCGTCAATTGCCGTTGCACATCGCCGAGTTCGGCGCCTTGCTGGTGGCGCTCGACGAGCCGTTGGCCGAGTCGCTGGTCATCGAGTTGGCCAGCGACGACGCGGTGCCGAACGTGCAGGGATTAGCCGCCTGCTGCCGCGATCTTGAGGGTTACGAAGGGTTTATCGCCGATGTGTCGTGGCTGATCGGCGCGTTTGCCTGCCTGCTCGGCGCCCGTCGGATCGGCGTGCGTTTGCGCCTGTTGGACAAAGCCATGTGCCCGCGCTTTCACGTCGACCATGTGCCCGTGCGCCTGATCACCACCTATGCCGGCATCGGCAGCCAATGGTTGCGCGAAGGCGTGATGGACCGCCGCCAGTTGGGCCAGGCGGATGCCGAGCCCAGCGAGCGTATCGAGCAGATTCACTGCGGCGAAGTGGCGTTGCTCAAAGGGACGAAGTGGCATGGCAACGAAGCTCACGGCCTGATTCACCGCTCGCCGCAGCTTAAAGCCGATGAGCGACGGTTAATTCTGACGCTGGATTGGCTGGCATAACCGCGTAGGATCAAACGCTCTACACGGCTTGAATGATGCCCTCTATGCTGCAGAACATTCCTACTCATGTGATTGCCGGGCCCCTGGGCGCCGGCAAGACCAGCCTGATCAAACACCTGCTCGCCCAACGCCCGGCCAACGAGCGCTGGGCGGTGTTGATCAACGAATTCGGGCAGATCGGTCTGGATGCGGCCTTGCTGACCCAGGCCGACGACGGCATTGCCCTGGGCGAAGTGGCGGGCGGTTGCTTGTGCTGTGTGAATGGTGCGCCGTTCCAGGTCGGACTGGGCCGCTTGCTGCGTAAGGCCAAGCCGGACCGCCTGTTTATCGAACCCTCGGGGCTCGGGCACCCGGTGCAGGTGCTCAAGCAATTGCGCGAGGCGCCATGGCAGGATGTGCTTGCGGTTCAGCCTTGCGTGCTGGTGCTGGATGCGCAAGCCCTGGCGGCGGGCAAACCATTGCCGGAGGCGCAGCGCGAGGCACTCGCCAGCGCCGGCCTGTTGGTCCTGAACAAGGATGAGGCGCTGGACGCCGCACAGCGCGAGGCGATCGAACGGCAGTTAGCCGAGGTTCCGTTTTACTGGACGCGTCAGGCGCAATTGCCACTGCAGCTTTTGCCAGGCCTGAACGCACAGGCTGCAGCGGCTGTGGATAACTTCGTGGCGCCCAAGGGCGTGGCGCAAATGCCGGCGGTGTGGAGCGATCCTGCGTTGCCGATCTGCTTGAGCCAGGCCCAGGAGGGCGGCTGGAGCATCGGTTGGCGCTGGCATCCGAGCCAGTCATTCGATCACCAGCGCCTGGCGCAATGGCTGACACGCTTGGATTGGCGCCGCGCCAAACTGGTTATCCACAGCACCGACGGCTGGATCTCCGGCAACGCTGTGGATAACAGCCCACTCGTCTGGCAACCCAGCGAATGGCGGCGTGATTCGCGTATCGAACTGATTTTCAGCGCGCCACAGGACGTGGCCGCGCTACAGCAGGCGCTGGCCGCCTGCCGTCATTGACGGTGCTTGGCGTGGTCCTGGCGCCACTGGCTGAGTTCGATCACGTCGGCGCTGGGTAGCGGCGTCTTGATTTCGAACGGGTAGGGCGCCAGTTCGATCTGCGCGCTGTGGGCGCCGAACTGGGTGATGGTCCCGGGGTGGCGGGTTTCGCCGGTCACGGTGAATTCGAAATTGTAGATGCGCGCCAGGCGTCGCCGTCCTTTGGCATCCTTCACAAAACCGATGCGTTTCAAGGCCACGGCACCGTCGAGCAACTCGATATCGAGCTTGGCGCAATGCTGCTTGACCCGCTCCAACGCGCGCTCGCGCAGGCCGTGGTTGTGCCATACCCAGGCGGCGCCGGTCGCCAGCAGCATCAACACGAAGATGTTTCCCAGGGTCAGCATGCGAAAAAAACTCCAACGAAGTGAGAGCAGCTTAACTGTGTCGTTAGCCTGTCGTACAGGCTGTGTTTGGTCGCATACTGCGCGACCAGAATTTCAATGGTTTTACGGAAATCCCCTGCATGAAACGCACACCTCATCTGCTTGCGATCCAGTCTCATGTGGTCTTTGGCCACGCCGGAAACAGCGCCGCCGTGTTCCCCATGCAGCGGGTCGGGGTGAACGTGTGGCCGCTCAACACGGTGCAATTCTCCAACCACACCCAGTATGGCCAGTGGACGGGCGAAGTGTTAGCGCCGCAGCAGATTCCAGCGCTGGTGGAGGGTATTGCGGCCATCGGTGAATTGGGCAACTGCGACGCCATACTCTCCGGCTACCTCGGCAGCGCGGCCCAGGGCCGGGCGATCCTCACCGGCGTGGCGCGGATCAAGGCGATCAACCCCAAGGCCCTGTACCTGTGCGACCCGGTGATGGGCCACCCGGAAAAGGGCTGCATCGTGCCGCAGGAAGTCAGTGATTTTCTGTTGGACGAAGCCGCTGCCATGGCCGACTTCCTGTGCCCCAACCAGCTGGAACTGGACAGCTTTTCCGGGCGCAAGCCGCAATCGCTGTTCGACTGCCTGGGCATGGCCAAAGCCCTGCTGGCACGCGGCCCCAAGGCCGTGCTGGTCAAGCACCTGGATTACCCGGGCAAATTGCCGGAAGGCTTTGAGATGCTGCTGGTGACAGCCGAAGGCAGCTGGCACCTGCGTCGGCCGCTGCTGGCGTTTCCCCGCCAGCCGGTGGGCGTGGGCGACCTGACCTCAGGGTTGTTCCTGGCGCGGGTATTGTTGGGCGACAGCCTGGTGGCCGCTTTCGAGTTCACCGCGGCGGCGGTGCATGAAGTGCTGTTGGAAACCCAGGCCTGCGCCAGTTATGAACTGGAGCTGGTGCGTGCCCAGGATCGCATCGCCCATCCTCGCGTGCGTTTCGAGGCCACGCCGATCGGCCTGTAACTACACAAAACCCAATGTGGGAGGGGGCAAAGCCCCTCCCACATTTTGCTTGGGTATACAGCTCGGGGCTTACAGTGCGTCGGCTTTGATTTCCTGGTAGCGCTTTTCCAGCTCCTGGCGGATCTGCCGGCGTTGCTGCGCCTGCGCAAACCGGCGGCGGTCTTCGCTGTTGTGCGGTTGCAGTTGCGGCACGGCGGCGGGTTTGCGCTGGTCGTCCACGGCGACCATGGTGAAGAAGCAACTGTTGGTATGGCGCACAGAGCGCTCGCGGATGTTTTCGGTCACCACCTTGATGCCCACCTCCATTGAGGTGTGGCCGGTGTAGTTGACCGATGCGAGGAAGGTCACCAACTCGCCGACGTGGATCGGTTCACGAAAAATCACTTGGTCCACCGACAAGGT
This sequence comes from Pseudomonas sp. Pse79, assembly GCF_024519615.1. Lineage (NCBI taxonomy): Bacteria > Pseudomonadati > Pseudomonadota > Gammaproteobacteria > Pseudomonadales > Pseudomonadaceae > Pseudomonas > Pseudomonas sp. Pse79. Next base: position 71,710 of record NZ_JALJRR010000007.1, on the reverse strand, counting down.
CACGACATAACGCCCGGCATAACGGCTCGCGCAGGCGTAGGCCACTTCGTCGAGGTACTTGAGCAGGGTGCCGCCATGGACATTGCCTGAGAAGTTGGCCATATCAGGGGTCATCAGTACCGTCATCGACAGCTGGGCGTTTCCGGGTTCCATAGCACACTCACGGGTTAGGCATTGGTGGGGAGGCACCTCTGTGGATGCTCGAGTCATTGCAGCGCCATCTCTTACGGGACGCCGGTAGGCGGCTTGCCGTCACGCCTGCAGCGATCTGTTTCCATATATTGCACCGGCTTTTCGGCGGAAGTCGCGGTGTTAACCTTCAAAAGCCTTTCTAAGGGCATTTCTTACGATCAAGGCAGACTTTTCCTTCCGCTCTTTACGAAGTTTCAAAGGCGCGGTGGACGTGGGAAAAGCGCCAGTACCCTCAAGGAGCCCCTCGCCATGCACGCCATCAGCTTTATCCAGGATCTGGCCGTGATCATGTTGGTGGCTGGGGTCGTGACTATCCTGTTTCATCGCCTCAAGCAGCCGGTGGTGCTCGGTTACATCGTCGCCGGGTTCATCATTGGCCCCCACACGCCGCCGTTCGGCCTGATCCACGATGAAGACACCATCAAGACCCTCGCCGAACTGGGGGTGATCTTCCTGATGTTCTGCCTGGGCCTGGAGTTCAGCCTGCGCAAGCTGTTCAAGGTGGGAGCCACGGCGTTTATCGCGGCCTTCCTGGAAATCGTGCTGATGATCTGGATCGGCTACGAGATCGGCCGCTGGTTCGACTGGAACACCATGGACTCGCTGTTCCTCGGCGCGATCCTGGCGATTTCCTCGACCACCATCATCGTCAAGGCGCTCAACGACCTGAAGATGAAAGACCAGCGCTTCGCCCAACTGATTTTCGGCGTGCTGATCGTCGAGGACATCCTCGGCATCGGCATCATCGCCTTGCTGTCGAGCATCGCCGTCAGTGGCACGGTCAGCTCCGGCGAGGTGTTTTCCACGGTCGGCAAGCTCTCGCTGTTCATGATCGTCGCGCTGGTCATCGGGATTTTGCTGGTGCCGCGCTTGCTGGCCTACGTGGCCAGGTTCGACAGCAATGAAATGCTGCTGATCACCGTGCTGGGCCTGTGCTTCGGTTTTTGCCTGCTGGTGGTCAAGCTGGAATACAGCATGGTGCTGGGGGCGTTCCTGATCGGCGCGATCATGGCCGAATCCCGCCAGTTGATTAAGATCGAGCGCCTGATCGAGCCGGTTCGCGACATGTTCAGCGCAATCTTCTTTGTCGCCATTGGCTTGATGATCGACCCGCAGATTCTGCTGCTATATGCCTGGCCAATTGCCGTGATCAGCGTGGCCGTGGTGCTGGGCAAGATGTTGTCCTGCGGCATGGGCGCATTTATCGCCGGCAATGACGGCCGCACCTCGTTGCGCGTTGGGATGGGGCTGTCACAAATTGGTGAGTTTTCCTTCATCATCGCGGCGCTCGGCATGACCTTGCAGGTGACCAGTGACTTCCTCTACCCGGTGGCGGTCGCGGTGTCGGCGATCACCACATTGCTCACCCCGTACCTGATTCGCGGCGCCGACCCATTGTCGCTGAAGATTGCCGCCGTGATGCCCAAGCGCATGAGCCGGGTATTTGGCCTCTATGGCGAATGGCTGCGCAGCATTCAGCCCCACGGCGAGGGGGCGCTGCTGGCGTCGATGATCCGCAAAATCGTGCTGCAAGTGGGGGTGAACCTGGCGCTGGTGGTGGCGATCTTCTTTACCGGCAGTTACTTCGCGCTGCGAATCGGCGGGTATCTGGAGGGCTGGATCAGTGATCCAAGCTGGCAGAAGGCGTTGATCTGGGGCGCGGCGTTGCTGTTGTCGCTGCCGTTCCTGATTGCGGCGTACCGCAAGCTCAAGGCGCTGTCGATGCTGCTGGCGGAGATGAGCGTCAAGCCGGAAATGGCCGGGCGGCATACCCAGCGCGTGCGTCGGGTGATCGCCGAGGTGATCCCGATTTTGTCGTTGCTGGTGATCTTCCTGCTATTGGCGGCGTTGTCGGCGAGTATTCTGCCGACCAACAAGTTGCTGGTGCTGATCGCCGTGGTCGCGGCGGCGGTGGCGGCCGTGCTCTGGCGGTGGTTCATCCGCGTGCATACGCGGATGCAGGTCGCTTTGCTGGAGACTCTGGATAACCACAAGGATACGCCGGAACACTGAGGAGGCTGGGCCGCCCCGCACGCGAGCCGTAGGTGTCAGCTTTCCAGCCAGACGTCCCGTGCCCAGTGCCACACCGACTCCCAGGTTTCTTCGGTGACGAGTTCTTCTTCGCCGCACCACAGTACGACGGTGCCGTCTTCTTCGACGCAGTAGTAGTCGTCGCCGTCCTGGCAGATCGGGATCATGCTGCGGTCAACACCGGCATCCCAGGCGTTGGCCGCCACATCCGGCAGGTAGGTGTGGGACTGCGGGTCGGTGACGGTCACCGGTTCCAGGCTGCCGTACACCACATCGCTGACGGTTAGCAGGAATTCGCGGAAGACAAACGGGATGTCGATGAACAGCTGTTCCTCGATTTCCACCAGTTGGTCTTCATCAGGCAGTTCCAGAGGAACCGGAACCGGTTCGTTGGCTTCACGCAATTGTTCGATGACTTCTTCCACGGCCGGGATCCTCTTGCTAGATGGCGCGGTTTACAGGGGCGTTTTATACAGTAGCTCGCTATAAGTGCAACCGTGAAATAGAAAACCCCGGAACATGTCCGGGGTTTTGCTTACGGCTTGTTCAAGCGTGTGGCTATCAGCCGTTCTGGCGGATACCGGCGACCAGCCAAGGCTGGTTGTCGCCTTGGGCGCGTTCCATGTTCCAGCTTTCGCTGAACACTTCGCCCTGGTCGAAACGCGAGGTCTTCGACACACCGCTGAACGTCAGGGTGGCGATGGTCTTGTCGGCGCGATCGTCCACACCTTCGAGCTGCACGCGCAGGTCGTCGATGTAGGTCGACTGGAAGCCGTCGCCCAGGTCGGCGCGTTCGCGCTTGAGGAACTCGAGCAGTTGCGGGGTCACGAACTCGGAGATTTTATCCATTTCGTTGGCGTCCCAGTGCTGCTGCAGGGACTGGAAGTGGCTGCGGGCCGCTTCGACGAAACGCTCTTCGTTGAACCAGGCTGGCGCATTGATCACCGGGCGGGCAGCAGCAGGCGCGGCCGAACCACCGAAGATCGAACCCATGGCTGGCTTCTGCTCGAACACTTCACGCTGCATCGGCGCGCCGGCTGGAGCCATGTGCTCCTGCTGCTTGCGACGACGGGCGGCGATGAAGCGGAAGATCAGGAAGGCGATGACCGCCATGATCAGGATGTCGAAGATCTGCATGCCCTGGAAGCCGCCGCCCATGAACATGGATGCGAGCAGGCCACCGGCGGCGATACCGGCCAGAGGGCCCAACCAGCGCGAAGCACCGCCGGCCTTGGCGGCTGCGCCAGCGGCACCGGCCGCGCCTGCAGTGGCGGCTGCACCGCCGACGCCGGCGGACGGAGCCATTTGGCTGGTCTGGTGAGTTGGTGCCGAGCCTATGCTTTTGCCGCCACCGAAGCGTTTGGCGTTGGCATCGAGGCTCATCGTCAGGCCAATGCACAGCGCCATGGCGATGCTAAGAAAACGTTTCATAAAGGGAATTCCCATTTGTGGATTGCACGCGCGCCATGTTGCACAGGTGTCGTGACAGTGGCTAGCGACATAATGTTTCGGGCTTTTGCGTAAGACAGAATCCGAAGGGTCTGTAGGACTAGTTACAGATATTGGCCCGCGCGCATCAAAAACAAGGGTGGACGCGAAACCTTCATGCTGAACCGTCCTTCTGTCTGTAGGAGCGAGCTTGCTCGCGAAGATCGCCAACGATAACGCGGGCATCCTGGATGAGACGCGTTGTCTGAGGGTTTTTCGCGAGCAAGCTCGCTCCTACAGGGGGAAGGGGTCAGCGTGTCAGACCGCTTCGAGCTTCGCGTAACCCATCATCAGCCACTTGCTGCCCTCGGCGAAGTTCACCTGCACCCGTGCCTGGGCGCCGGCGCCTTCGAAGTTGAGGATCACCCCTTCGCCGAAGATCGCATGCTTGACCTGCTGGCCAAGGCTGAACGGGGTTTCCGGGATCTCGGAACCGGCAAACAGGCTGCTGGAGTTCTGCTGCTGTCCGCCGCCGAACGGGCGACTGACGCTGTTGGACAGGCGCACTTCCTGGATCAGCCCCTTCGGCACTTCCCGCACGAAGCGCGACACCTTGTTGTAGGTCTCGCTGCCATACAAGCGACGGGTCTCGGCGTAGGTCATCACCAGGTTCTGCATCGCCCGGGTAATGCCCACATAGGCCAGGCGGCGTTCTTCCTCAAGGCGGCCGGGCTCTTCCAGGCTCATCTTGTGGGGGAACAGGCCTTCTTCCATGCCCACCAGGAACACATACGGGAACTCCAGGCCCTTGGCGCTGTGCAAGGTCATCAGCTGGATGCTGTCTTCATGCTCATCGGCCTGGGTATCACCGGCTTCCAGCGACGCATGGCCGAGGAACGCGGCGAGCGGGGTCAGTTCTTCATCGGCCTCGGTGTTTTCAAACGCGCGGGCGGCGCTGACCAGTTCCTCAAGGTTTTCCACCCGGGCCTGGCCTTTTTCGCCTTTTTCCGCTTCGTGATAGGCAATCAGCCCGGACTGCTCGATCACGGTCTGGGTCATCAAATGCAGGGGCATGTCCGCGCACTTGGCCGCCAGGTTCTCGATCAGCTCGACAAACACACCCAACGCCCCGGCAGCACGGCCGGTCAGGCCTTTATTGGCGATCAGCAAGCGCATGGCTTCCCACATCGACACATCGGCGTGGCGCGCATGGTCGCGAATCGCTTCAACGGTTTTTTCGCCGATGCCGCGGGCCGGGATATTGATCACCCGCTCCAGCGCCGCGTCGTTGCCGCGACCTTCCAGCAAACGCAGGTAGGCCATGGCGTTCTTGATTTCGGCGCGCTCGAAGAAACGCTGGCCGCCGTAAATGCGGTACGGGATGCGCTCGCGCAGCAAGGCTTCTTCCAGCACCCGCGATTGGGCGTTGGAGCGGTACAGAATCGCGATGTCGCTGCGCGCCAGGCCGGTTTTCAATGCGCTTTCGATGGTTTCCACCACGTAGCGCGCTTCGTCGTGCTCGTTGAACGCCGCGTACAGGTTGATCGCTTCGCCTTCGCCGCCGTCGGTCCACAGCTCTTTGCCCAGGCGCCCGGTGTTATTGGCGATCAAGGCGTTGGCGGCCTTGAGGATCCCGGCGGTGGAGCGGTAGTTCTGCTCCAGGCGGATGGTGACCGCGTCCGGGAAGTCTTCGGAATACTGGTAGATGTTCTCGATTTTCGCGCCGCGCCAGCCGTAGATCGACTGGTCGTCGTCGCCCACCACCATCAGGCTGTCGCCGCCCTTGGCCAGCAGGCGCAACCAGGCGTACTGCACGGCGTTGGTGTCCTGGAACTCGTCGACCAGGATGTGCCGGAAGCGTTTCTGGTAATGGGCCAGCAGGCCGGGGTTATCGCGCCACAGGTCGAGGGCGCGCAGCAGCAGCTCGGAGAAGTCGATCACGCCGGCGCGCACGCAGGCCGCTTCGTAGGCTTCATAAATGCTGCGCATGGTGGCCAGGAACAAATCGCCGCTGGCCTGGATATGTTGCGGGCGCAGGCCTTCGTCTTTCTGGCCATTGATGAACCACTGGGCCTGGCGCGCCGGCCAACGCTGTTCGTCGAGGCCCAGCTCGCGGATCACGCGCTTGACCAGGCGTTGCTGGTCATCGCTGTCGAGGATCTGGAAGGTCTGGGCCAGGCCCGCCTCCTGCCAATGCGCCCGCAGCAGGCGGTGCGCCAGGCCGTGGAAGGTGCCCACCCACATGCCGGCCGGGCTGATGCCCATCAACTGCTCGATGCGGTGACGCATCTCGGCAGCGGCCTTGTTGGTGAAGGTCACCGACAGGATCGAATGCGGGGACGCGTTCTCGACCTGGATCAACCAGGCGATACGGTGTACCAGCACTCGGGTTTTACCGGAGCCAGCTCCGGCCAGGACCAACTGACGGCCAACGGGGGCCGCTACGGCCTGGCGTTGGGCATCGTTGAGGGAATTCAGCAAAAGGGAGAGATCATCGCGCATCGGCGCATTCTATGGCCCGCGGGGGAGTGGGGCAAATCCCATTGGCGGATGGCCGACGGAAAACCTGCGGCGCGTGCCGGGGCGGGCACGCGTTCCGGCGGGGCTGATGACTGGTTGGTCATGGGCCACAGGCCGCGCCGCGTCTCGCTCAAGCCGTCTGGCCCCGAGGTTTGCGCGGTACGCCTCGCTGGTTTTTATGACGCGCAGCAGTTTGGCCCGAGCGCTTGCTTGTGTATGCTCCGTCGACGTTTCGGGCTCACCATTATAAGAACACTGCCTATGACCCTCAGCACCGACCTGTTTAGCCCCATGGCGGCGCCCGCGCAGGTTATCCGAAAACACTACGCTACCGAGATGGCGGTCGAACGCACGCGCCTGCTCTACCAGGGTTCGCTGCTGCCGACCTTATTGATGCTGGTCAACGGCCTGGTCTGTGCCTGGTTGATCTGGAACCCCAAACATTACCTGCTCGACAGCATCTGGCTGGTCTGGCTGCTGGCGCTGGTCGCGCTGCGCGTGATCCAGGTGGCCGCCTTCGACTCGGCGATGCCCAGCCGCCAGGCCCAACCGATCTGGCGGCGCATGTTCATGCTCGGCTCGGCGGTCAGCGGCCTGACCCTGGCCATCGCCGCCATCGCCCTGGTGCCGGCAGACAGCTTTACGCAGCAAGCCTGGGTGTTCGGCCTGATCGGTGCGGCGACGTTGTCCGCCAGCGTTGCCTATGCGGTGAGCCTGCCGGCGTTCCTGTCATTCGCGCTGCCGTGCCTGGTGCCGGCCATTGTCTATCTCTTCTGGAACGGCGCCGCGCAGCAACAGGGTTGGGGTGTGCTCGGCCTGATCCTGCTGGCGTCCTTGAGTGTGGTGGCGTGGCAGGTCAACCGCCTGATCCAGCACGGGCTGTTGCGGCGCTTTCAGAACCAGGCGCTGATCGAGCATCTGCAACAGGCACAGCAGCGCAGTGAACAGTTGAATCAGGAGCTGGTGCGCGAAGTCGAGCAACGCCGCCAGGTCGAGCAGGAACTGCGCGAAGCGCAAATCGGCCTGCAGGACCGCGTGGCGCAACGCAGCCAGGAACTGGACGCCGCCAGCCTGGCCCTGAATAAAAGCGAAGCGCGCCTGGCGATGGCCCTGCAAGCCAGCGAACTGGGCCTGTGGGACTGGAACCTGCAAACCGACGAAGTCCACCACACCCAGCTCAAGGAACTGTTCGGCCTGGAGCCCGAGTTCGTCACGGCGATGCTCAGCCACCTCAAGCCGCGCCTGCACCCCGACGACTTGCCGCTGCTCAAGCGTGCCCTGGTGGAGCATCTCAAGGGCCGCAGCGAGGACTATCTGGTGGAATACCGGGTGCGCCATGGCGATGGCCACTGGGTGTGGATCGAAGACCGCGGCCGCGCCGTGGAGCGTGCGCCCAGCGGTCGCGTGACGCGCATGCTCGGCACGCGCCGCGACATCAGCGCAAGCAAGGCGCTGGAGGAACAGCAACGCCTGGCCTCGACCGTATTCGAAGCGGCCAGCGAAGGTATTGTGATCCTGGACCCGGACTACGTGCTGCTCGCCGTCAACCAGGCCTTCAGTCGCGTCACCGGCTTTGATATCGACGACATGCTCGGGCGCAATGTGGTGGAGTTGCCGTGCAGCCGCGACGCCCGGCGGCACTTTCCGCTGATCCGCCAGGCGCTGCTCAGTCACGGTACCTGGCAGGGCGAGTTGGTGGAAACGCGCAAGAACGGCGAGTTGTACCCGCAGTGGCTGCAACTGAACGTGGTGCGCGATATTCGAGGAAACGTCAGCCATATCGTAGGCTTCTTCGCCGATCTCTCGGCGCGGCGCGAATCCGAGGAGCGCATGCGCTACCTCACGCACTATGACGAGTTGACCGGCCTGGCCAACCGCTCGCTGTTTCGCGAGCGGCTGCGCGAAGCGCATCAGCGGGTGCGCCAGGGCGGGCGCAGCCTGGCGTTGCTGCATATCAACCTGGACCGTTTCAAGTTGCTCAACGACAGCCTGGGCCATGACGTCGCCGACCAATTGCTGCAAAAAATGGCGCGACGTTTGATCAATGCCCTGCCCGAGGCCGACACCATCGCGCGTTTGTCCGGGGATGAGTTCGCCGTGCTTTTCGATGCCTACGGCAACCTCTCAAGCCTGGCGCGGGTGGCCACGCGCCTGCTGGCCAAGTTGCGCGTGCCGGTGACGGTGGAAGGGCATGAATTGGTGGTCAGCGCCTCGATGGGCGTCAGCCTGCTTCCGGATAATGCGCGGGAAATTTCGGCGTTGGTCAGCCAGGCGAACATGGCCATGCAACACGCCAAACACCTGGGCGGGAATAATTTCCAGTTCTACACCGACAGCCTGCAAGCCAGCACCCTGGAGCGTTTGCAGCTGGAAAACCAGCTGCGCAAGGCCATCGACGAGCGCCAGCTGTCGGTGTTCTACCAACCGAAATTGTGCCTGGCCAGCGGCAAACTGAACGCCGCCGAGGCGTTGATTCGTTGGGAGCATCCGCAGTGGGGCACGGTGCCGCCAAGCGACTTCATCGGCCTGGCCGAAGAAACCGGCCTGATCGTGCCGTTGGGCGAATTCGTCCTGCGCCAGGCCTGCTGGCAGGCTTGTGAGTGGCAGCGTCAGGGGCTGGCGCCGATACGTGTGTCGGTGAACCTGTCGGTGCATCAACTGCGTCAAGGCAAGCTGGTCAGCCTGGTGCGCCAGGTGCTGGAAGAAACCGGCCTGGACCCGCAATACCTGGAGCTGGAGCTGACCGAAAGCCAACTGCTCGACAGTGTCGAGCACATCATCGCCACCTTCCAGCAACTGCGCGACCTGGGGGTGAAGTTGGCCATCGACGATTTTGGCACCGGCTATTCGTCCCTCAGTTACCTCAAGCGCATTCCCGTGGACTACGTGAAGATCGACCAGACCTTCATCCGCGGCCTCGGCCAGGGGCGGGAAGACGCGGCCATTACCCGTGCGATCATCGCCATGGCCCACGGTTTGGCGCTCAAGGTGGTGGCCGAAGGCGTGGAAGATCAGCAGCAGCTGGATTTCCTGCGGCGGGAGCGTTGCGATGAGGTGCAGGGCTACTTGATCAGCCGGCCGATGAAGGCCGAAGGGCTGGCAGATTTGTTACGGAAGAATGCGGATTTTTCCTAGAGACGTGCCTTCAGCCTTTGTGGCTACAACTTGGCTGCCCTTAGATTCAAAGGGCAGCAGGGCGATTTAGTGATGCATCGGACGGGCAAAACGGCAATTCTTGTAGTATAACTACAAGCTTGCTACATCCCTGGCGTCTGCCAATAACAAGAGTCCTGTCCTTTGAACCTGTTGCAACATATCGCCCAGTCGCGCCACCTGTTACGCAAATCGGAACTCAAGGTTGCCGACCACGTGCTGCTTGACCCTGCGGCCGTAATGCACAGTTCCATGGCCGACCTGGCCCACAGCGTGGGCATCAGTGAGCCGACCATCGTGCGCTTCTGCCGTGCCATCGGTTGTTCCGGCTTCCAGGACCTGAAACTCAAGCTGGCCCAAAGCCTGGCCGCCGGCGCGAGCTTCGGGCAGTTTGCGATTCACGAAGACGATTCCGTCGCCGACTACAGCCTCAAGATCTTCGACACCACGCTGCACACCCTGATGGAAGTGCGCGAGAAGCTCGACCCGGTGGCGCTGCAAAAGGCCGTGACGGCGATGTCCCAGGCCCAGCGTGTCGAGTTCTACGGGTTTGGCGCGTCGGGTGCGGTGGCGGCCGATGCCCAGCACAAATTCTTCCGACTGCTGCTTACTGCGGCGGCCTACAGCGACCCGCACATGCAGGCGATGTCGGCCGTGACGTTGAAGCCGACCGACGTGGCCATCTGTATTTCCCAGTCCGGCCGCTCCAAGGACTTGCTGATCACCGCCAACCTGGTGCGTGAAAGCGGCGCCACGCTGATCACCCTGTGCCCGAGCCAGACGCCGTTGGCGGAACTGTCCACGGTCAACCTGGCGATCGATGTCCACGAAGACACCGAAATCTACACCCCGTTGACCTCGCGCATCGCCCACCTGGTGGTGATCGACGTGCTGGCGATGGGCGTGGCCATGGCGCGCGGGCCGAGCCTGGTCAACCACCTCAAGAGCGTCAAGCGCAGCCTGCGCAGCCTTCGTCTGTCGCCCAAGTCCGTCAAAGCCCTCGACGACTGAGCGCGATACAGCGATCCAAATGTGGGAGGGGGCTTGCTCCCGATAGCGGTGGTTCAGTCGCATATGCATCGACTGACACTCTGCCATCGGGAGCAAGCCCCCTCCCACATGTGCATGTCTCACCTGTCCAGAAGATTCATCGTCCTGTCATCCCCGCGCCGCCAAACCGTCATCCCTCGCGCCCATCCTGAACTCCCCGCACTCGCATTGGGAGACTCCAAATGGCCCGGCCCTACGAAGATAGCAACAGCTCCGTCAAGACCCGTCGTCAGCAGGAAGACCAGCGCCGCATGGCGTTCCGTCGCGCAATCGAAGACCGCTGTGATCAACGCCAATTGCTGCAAAGCATCACGGACTACCCGGAACTGCACTGGCAGGCACCCGCGGCTGCCCAGCGAAGCGCTCAGCCAGCGCGCTGATTTGCACCCGCTCGCTGCGGATAAAGCCCAGGAACGCATGGGCCACCGGTGACAGGCGCTTGGCCTTGGCCTGCACCAGGCACCAACTGCGGTACAGCGGCAGCTCTTCCACCGGCAGCTCCTTGAGCCCGCCGGTGGCCAGTTCCAGGTTCAGGGCGTGGCGTGTCAACAAGGCCACGCCCAACCCGGCCAACACGCATTCACGCTGCGCCTCGGCCGAGGCGACTTCCACTGTCTGGCTGAAGTGAACGCGTTTTTCCTTGAAGTACTCCTCGCAAGCCAGCCGCGTGCCGGAACCCGGTTCGCGCAGTAACAGCGTGTAAGGCTCCAGGTCGCGCAGGCGCAGCGCTCCTTGCTGGCTCAAGGGGTGGTCGGGCAGCGCCACGGCGACAATCGGGTTGTTGAGGAACGGCAGGAATTCGAGGCCCATGTCCTGGGGCACCATGGACATGATCACCAAGTCGTCACGGTTGTCCGACAGTCGACGGATCACCTGGGCGCGGTTGACCACCGTCAGATGCAATTGCACCTCCGGATGCTGGCGCTTGAACGCGGCAAACAGGTGCGGCACGAAGTACTTGGCGCTGGACTCTACCGCCAGTTTCAGTTGGCCTTGCAGCGAGCCCTGCATGTCCGACAGCTGCATATCGAGGTTTTCCAGGCGTCCGAAAATATCGCGACTGGCCCGTTGCAGCGCTTCGGCCGCCTCGGTCATGTAAAGTTTCTTACCGACATAGTCGAACAACGGCTGGCCGATCAGCTCTTCCAGCTGACGAATTTGCAGGCTGACGGCCGGCTGGGTGAGGGACATTTCCTCGGCCGCCCGGCTGTAGGAGCGCAAATCACACACCTCATTGAAGATCTGCAGTTGACGTAATGTCAGCCTCATCAATGACTTACGCATTTTTTCAAGCCTCTTGGCGGCGTCCGGTCCGCCAACTATAAGTCTTTACTTATGCATGACCCAATAATTATTGATTTTTGTTAATCCCTCAGCAGGCTTAGTGTGTGCCTCGCGACTGGCTTGAAACATTTAGTCACGCGCCGACCCGAGTCTAGCGGGTCGAAGAACGCAGCAATCGGCTCAAGGGAATTTCCAAGTGATAAAAAAGATCCTGATCGCCAACCGTGGTGAAATTGCCGTGCGAATCGTGCGTGCCTGCGCCGAGATGGGCATTCGCTCGGTCGCGGTCTATTCCGACGCCGACCGCCACGCGTTGCACGTCAAGCGTGCCGACGAGGCCCACAGCATCGGGGCCGAGCCCCTGGCCGGTTACCTGAACCCGCGCAAGCTGGTGAACCTGGCCGTGGAAACCGGTTGCGATGCGTTGCATCCTGGTTACGGTTTTCTCTCGGAAAACGCGGAACTGGCGGACATTTGCGCCGAACGTGGGATTAAATTCATCGGTCCATCCGCGGAAGTGATCCGCCGCATGGGCGACAAGACCGAAGCGCGCCGCAGCATGATCAAGGCCGGCGTACCGGTCACCCCCGGCACCGAAGGCAACGTCGCCGACATCGCCGAAGCCCTCACCGAAGGCGACCGCATCGGTTACCCGGTGATGCTCAAGGCCACCTCCGGTGGCGGCGGTCGCGGCATTCGTCGTTGCAACAGCCGTGAAGAACTCGAACAAGCCTTCCCCCGCGTGATCTCCGAAGCCACCAAGGCCTTCGGTTCGGCGGAAGTGTTCCTGGAAAAATGCATCGTCAACCCCAAGCACATCGAAGCGCAGATCCTCGGTGACAGCTTTGGCAACGTGGTGCATCTGTTCGAGCGCGATTGCTCGATCCAGCGCCGTAACCAGAAACTCATCGAAATCGCCCCGAGCCCGCAACTGACCCCTGAACAGCGCGCCTACATCGGCGACCTGTCGGTGCGCGCAGCCAAGGCCGTGGGTTACGAAAACGCCGGCACCGTGGAGTTCCTGCTCGCCGAGGGCGAGGTGTACTTCATGGAGATGAACACCCGGGTGCAGGTGGAACACACGATCACCGAAGAAATCACCGGGATCGACATCGTTCGCGAGCAGATCCGCATCGCCTCGGGCCTGCCGCTCTCGGTGAAGCAGGAAGACATCCAGCACCGTGGTTTTGCGTTGCAGTTCCGGATCAACGCCGAAGACCCGAAGAACAACTTCCTGCCCAGCTTCGGCAAGATCACCCGCTATTACGCGCCCGGTGGCCCCGGCGTGCGTACCGACACGGCGATCTACACCGGCTACACCATCCCGCCGTTCTACGATTCCATGTGCCTGAAACTGGTGGTGTGGGCGTTGACCTGGGAAGAAGCCATGGATCGCGGCCTGCGTGCCCTGGATGACATGCGCCTGCAAGGCGTGAAGACCACCGCCGCCTACTACCAGGAAATCCTGCGCAACCCGGAATTCCGCAGCGGCCAGTTCAACACCAGTTTTGTGGAAAGCCACCCTGAGCTGACCAACTACTCGATCAAGCGCAAACCCGAAGAGCTGGCCCTGGCCATCGCCGCCGCCATCGCCGCCCACGCAGGCCTGTGAGGAATATAACAATGAGCAAGAAGATCTTTGTCACCGACACCATCCTGCGCGACGCTCACCAATCGTTGCTGGCCACCCGCATGCGTACCGACGACATGCTGCCGATCTGCGACAAGCTCGACAAAGTCGGCTACTGGTCCCTGGAAGTCTGGGGCGGCGCGACCTTCGACGCCTGCGTGCGCTTTTTGAAAGAAGACCCGTGGGAGCGTCTGCGCAAATTGCGCGCTGCGTTGCCTAACACCCGCCTGCAAATGCTGCTGCGCGGCCAGAACCTGTTGGGCTATCGCCACTACAGCGACGACGTGGTCAAAGCCTTCGTCGCCAAGGCCGCCGTCAACGGTATCGACGTGTTCCGCATCTTCGACGCGATGAACGACGTGCGTAACCTGCGCGTGGCCATCGAAGCGGTCAAGGCCGCCGGCAAACACGCCCAGGGCACCATCGCCTACACCACCAGCCCGGTACACACCATCGACGCGTTTGTGGCCCAGGCCAAGCAAATGGAGTCCATGGGCTGCGACTCGGTGGCGATCAAGGACATGGCCGGCCTGCTCACGCCATACGCCACCGGCGAGCTGGTCAAGGCACTGAAAGCCGAGCAGAGCCTGCCGGTGTTCATCCACTCGCATGACACGGCGGGTTTGGCTGCGATGTGCCAACTCAAGGCCATCGAAAACGGTGCCGAGCACATCGATACCGCGATCTCCAGCTTCGCCTGGGGCACCAGCCACCCGGGCACCGAGTCGATGGTCGCCGCCCTTAAAGGCAGCGAATTCGACACCGGCCTCGACCTGGAACTGCTGCAGGAAATCGGCCTGTACTTCTACGCCGTGCGTAAGAAGTATCACCAGTTCGAAAGCGAATTCACCGCGGTCGACACGCGCGTGCAAGTCAACCAAGTGCCGGGCGGGATGATTTCCAACCTGGCCAACCAGCTCAAAGAGCAGGGCGCACTCAACCGCATGGGCGAAGTGCTGGCTGAAATTCCGCGGGTGCGTGAAGACTTGGGCTTCCCGCCGCTGGTCACCCCGACCTCGCAGATCGTCGGCACCCAGGCGTTCTTCAACGTGCTGGCCGGCGAGCGCTACAAGACCATCACCAACGAAGTGAAGCTCTACCTGCAAGGCGGCTACGGCAAAGCGCCGGGCACGGTGAACGGGCAATTGCGTCGCCAGGCCATCGGTAGCGAAGACGTGATCGACGTGCGCCCGGCCGACCTGCTCAAGCCGGAAATGAACAAGCTGCGCGGCGAAATCGGTGCGTTGGCCAAATCTGAAGAAGACGTGCTGACCTACGCCATGTTCCCGGACATTGGCCGCAAGTTCCTCGAAGAACGCGACGCCGGCACCCTGACTCCGGAAGTGTTGCTGCCGATCCCGGAAGCCGGCGGCGTGGCCCGTGCGGGTGGCGAAGGCGTACCGACCGAGTTCGTCATCGACGTCCACGGCGAAAGCTACCGCGTCGACATCACCGGTGTTGGCGTGAAAGCTGAAGGCAAGCGTCACTTCTACCTGTCCATCGACGGCATGCCCGAAGAAGTGGTGTTCGAACCGCTCAACGAGTTCGTCGGCGGTGGCGGCAGCAAGCGCAAGCAAGCCACCGAGCCAGGCCATGTGAGCACCACGATGCCGGGCAATATCGTCGACGTGCTGGTCAAGCCAGGCGACGTCGTCAAGGCCGGCCAGGCGGTGCTGATCACCGAAGCGATGAAGATGGAAACCGAAGTGCAGGCCGCGATTGCCGGCAAGGTGACCGCCGTTCATGTAGCCAAGGGCGACCGGGTGAACCCTGGCGAAATCCTGATTGAAATCGAAGGCTGATCCAGCCTTCGACACTACCGTTTAATCCTCGGGGGAGCAGGTGCTCCCCTTTTTTTTCGCCCGTAATTTGGCCGGCGCGCAGCGTAGGCTCAGAACCGCATTTGCCATTGGCCCATCAGGCCCTGGTTGCGGCTATGGTTGCCTGTTTCGCTGGCGTAGGTCAGGCCCACGGTGTGTTGCGGCGAGAGTGCGAGGTCCAGGCCGGCTCGGACGTTCAGGCTGTCGCGGTCCAGCGACGTGCCCTGGACAGTGAAGCTGTCAATCAGCCCCGGCGCAGCGCGAAAGGATTGGCTGACCCGGCTGTCGACGTCGCCGTACAGGTGTTTCCAACTGGCGCTGAGGTGGGGGGCCAGGCTCATCTGGTTATCGAACCGATACAGCGACGCCAGGCGAAGACCGAAGGTGCTGCTCAGGTTCTGTTGGTTTTGCGAGCCGACGTTCAGCGCGGTCAGGCCACCCCGCTCCTTGAAACCGTCGCGGTGATAGCGCTGGTAACCGAGGCCGGCGAAGGGTTCCACGCTCAAATCCGCAGTGCCCAATTGGTAGCCCATTTCGGAGAAGACGGTTTGGCTGTTGGCGTTGTAATTGGCCCTGAGCTGCTCGGTGTAATCGAGCAACTTGACGCTGCGCTTGTTCTGCCCGTCATGGCTGCTGTAGATCGCTCCCAGGCGCAGGGCCAACGGGCCGTCCTGCCGCACGGCATAGCTGCCCAGGTGCCAGCTGTCGAGGTCGGCGGAAAAACGCGCGGCGTCGAGGTGGCTGCTGGATTTGGCGCCCATCACGCCGACACGCCAGGCGTGGTCCAGCGCCCAGTCGGCCCCCAGCAACAGGCCTTGGGTGCCATGTTTCAGACCGGCGCTGCCACCTTTATTGTCGAGCGTGCCGTCGTTGCCCAGGCTTTGCACCCAGAAGTGGCCAGCGTCGTCGGCGGGCAGGGTGCGCAGGATCGACAACAGTTGGCTGCTCAGTTGCTGCGTGGTGTTCTGGGTCGCGGCGGCGAGGTTGGCGTTCTGGCTGGCGGCCAATTGCTCAAGGGCCGCGCCGATGCCGCCGGGCTGCTTGTCCAGCGCGTCGGCGAATTTTTCCAGGGCTTTGATCTGTTCGGAGGTCAGTTCGCCGGACTCCAGCAACTGAACCAGCGCAGGTTCCAGGGCCTTGGCGAGCTGCAGGCCATTGTGCGTGGTGGCGCGCTGAGTGAGGTAACCGTCGATGGGTTCGGCTTTTTCAGACGCTGCGTCGGCCCACTCATTATCAAGCGCCTCATAGGGTTGGAAATGGTACGGCCGGTATTCGATATCGCCCCGCGCCTGGGCGTGTTGAAGGCTGGCGGCGCTGATCGCAAGCGCCATGACAAGTGCAAAACGTGGGGGTGTAAAGGGCATGTGATCCCAACCTCTGATGAATGAGGCCGGAAATTTAGCGAGATGGCGGGGCGATAACTGTCAGGCTATCGACCCCTGGTTTGCGGGAGTTGTCTGTAGTGCGGTGCGATTAAAAACGCATCGGGCTTTGTCCGCGACAGGATAAATGGCCATCTCATTTGCATTAAAATGCATTTTTAGATTAATTCTGGCGATACAAATGCATTTTAATGCGTAAATCTGGTCATCTGCTGAGCGGGAAATGCACTATATTGCAGTACGCGTCCCGAACATTGCTTGCCAGGTGCACTTAAATGCAGATGGAAACGACCTACTCTTTGATACTGCAGATTTTCACCGCTGGTCATTGGCGTGACGCTATGCGGTTGGAGTTCTCGGAGCCTGAAAAGGGTTTTGATGGACCTTGCAGGTTTCATTATCGACAGGATTATCTAGTCGATAACCTGGACGCTGTCCGATTGCCTTTTTCCAAATCTGTCAGTGCGCGGTTTCCACTGGAGTGGGATGTTGCGGTTCTCAAGAAAGCGCCTGCTTTTTTGCACGATATTGCACCGGCAGGGGCCGCCAAACGTTCTTTGATGAAACGTATCGGCCATGAGAAGCCGGAGGGCGTCAGTGCCGATTTGTTTCTACTGGGTCGCAGTACGCCGGCCCCCATTGGCCATATGCGGGTCAAGGAATCCGTGCAGGCACTGGACGGTACCGCACCGATTGGTTTTCCTCGTCGGGAAGTGATCAACCGCGATAACAGCTTTCTGGAATATGCCTATGAACAAGGCGCGGCAATCGGCGGGGCAACGGGCGCGGGCGGTGAGGCTCCGAAACTGTTGATGACGCAGAATGCTGATGGCTTGCTGTACCCGGACGCTACCCTGAACGATGCCGAGGTTACCCAACATTGGTTTATCAAGTTCGCACGTAACCAGGCGACCCAGAATGATCAAGACATCCTGAGAAGTGAGTATCACTACTACAGAGCTCTTCAGGCCCTGGGAATAGAGACGGTGGGTGCCGAAGGGCTGGCATTGGAAGAGGCCACCAAGCCGAGCCTTTGGATGCACCGCTTCGATCGCAAGGTCAGTAACGCCGGTGTCGAACGATTGGCCGTTGAGTCGATTTATTCCTTGGCGGGAGTGACGACGCCTGGCAGTTACATGGATCATCTTGAGGTGATCAGACTGCTGGTGAATCAATGGCGCGCGGTTGGGCAAGAAGAGCAGGTTGCCGATCTGGTTGCGGAGTACCTACGCCGAGACCTGCTGAACAAGGTGTTGGGTAACTCGGATAACCACGGGCGAAATATGTCGATCATCCGAGGTACCGACTCTCTGCGTCTGGCGCCGATTTATGACTTGGCCCCCATGGTGATGGATGCCGAGGGCGTTACCCGAACGACCAAGTGGCCCAAAGCGCTGGAAGTGGCAGGTGATATCAATTGGCGAGGGGTCTGCGATGCACTGGCCGAGATTATTGACCCTGAGCAAAGTTTTGAGCGGCTGCGACAAGACGCCGAACACTTGCGAGCTCTGCCGGACATCTTGGCTGCAGGCGGTTTGCCAGCGGTCACCTTGAACCACCCCAGCGTCCCGTTGGGGAAACTGGACATGCGTCTGAAGCAATGGGGGCTGAAATGACCATTACCCTGGATGCCCGCGCCCTGTTAATCGAACGTGTCGAACAGGGGCTGGCTGATGGTTCCCTTGCAATTGGCGAAGCCGTGCGCCGCCTGCGCACCGAAGTCACTGGCCTGCACCAAAGCCAGTTCGCCAAGATGTGCAAGATTTCCGTGCGTACCCTGGTGCATATCGAACACGGCGAGGGCAATCAAACCCTGAAATCGCTGAACGCCGTGTTCCGCCCCTTTGGCTTACAGATGGGCGTGGTCAAGGTGCGTCGCGAGTGGGATGACTGAGTCCTCACCCCCGTCGCACATACCCCTTGCCGTAATGCCGCTCCATGCGCGCCTGGATCAGTTCCAGGCCGAGGGACATCACCCAGTAGATGATCGCCGCCGTGGTGAGCATTTCGATGTAGCGATAGCTGGAGCGGCCGTAGGATTGCGCGAGGAACATCACTTCCCACACGCCCATCACCGAGATCAGGGAGGAGTCCTTGAGCATCGAGATGAACTGGTTGGTGGCGGGCGGGACGATGGTACGCATGGCCTGGGGCAGGGTGACGTGCCAGAAGATCGCACTGTCGCGCATGCCCAGGGCCAGGGCGGCTTCCCGTTGGCCGTGGGGCACGCCGAGGATGCCGGCGCGGAAGATTTCGCTCAGGTAGGCGCCGTAGTTCAGCGACAGCGCAATAATCCCGGCGACGATGGCCCCCGGCACCAGGCCCAGTTGCGGCAGGCCCAGGTAGATCAGCAGGATCTGGATCAGCAGCGGTGTGCCACGGAAGAACGAGGCATAGAAACTCGCGACGCCAAAGGCCACCGCGCTTTTCGACAGGCGCCCCAGGGCGGTGATAAAGCCCAGTATCGATGACGCCACGATCGAGCACAGGCACAGGAACACCGTCAGCGCCGCGCCTTGCAGAAACCCGTTGGGCGCCAGATGCACGCCGACCAGATTGGGCAGCTTGTCGAGGATGATCGAGAACTTCAGGTCAAAGCTCAGGAAGAAGCTGGCGAACAGGCAGAACAGCGCGGCCCAGGTCAGGTACAGGCGCGTGCGAAAACCGAAGAATCGTTGTAGCCGCGACGCGCTGACCGGTGGTTTGGGTGGGGTGGGGAACGCGGTCATTGGCTGATGTCGGCGCCGATCCATTTTTGCGACAGCTTGCTCAAGGTGCCGTCCTGCTTCAACTGCGCGAAGACTTCACGCACTTTGCTGTCCCACTGCGGGTCGCCTTTTTCGATGGCCACCGAGTTGGGCTCGGCGTACAGCGCTTCGCCGGCCAGCTTGAAGCGCTTGTCCTGGCTCAGGCGCGGTTGGGCGGTGACCAGGTTGGTGAGGATCGCATCCAGGCGCACGCCGGCGCCCAGGCCCAGGTCCTGGAAGGCCACGTTGTCGGTGTCGTAGGGGGCAATCTGCACGTTCTCGAACGGGTACTGCAGTTGGGTGTCTTCGGCGCCTTCGATCACCAGGTTTTTGTTCAGGTAGCTCTCGTAGCTGGAGGCGCTGGTGAGGCCGACTTTCTTGCCGCTCAGGTCCTTGGCGCCGTGGATGCGCTCATCCTTGGCATTGACCACGATCACCGCAGGCGAGGCGTAGTACTCCACGGGGAAGTCGAACACTTCGGCGCGGGCCTTGCTTGGGGTCATCGAGCAGATGCAGATGTCGTAGCGCCCGCTCCAGCGGCCGGCGGCGATCACGTCCCAGGACGGGGTTTCCAGGCGCAGTTTGACCCCCAGTTTTTGCGCGACGGCCTTGGCCACGTCGACGTCGAAACCGTCGAGCTGGTTCTGCTCGTTGAGGAACGAGAAAGGCGGATAGCTTTCCATCAGCACGCCGACCAATTCGTGGTTTTGCTCAACCCGGTCCAGGGTTGCACCGCCGAAGGCTTGGGTGGAGGCAGCCAGCATGGTCAGGCCCAGGGCCAGTAGCGGTTTGAGTTTCAAGAGAGGCACCCGAATAAAAAAGAAGTTGTTATGAAGCGAATTTACCGTATTAAATAGTTATAAGAGCGACTCTCATAGTGAGTTATTTTCATAAGCTTATGAGTAAAAAGCATATGGCCGCAGTACGCACAGTAATTCTCGATGGTGGCATGGGCCGCGAACTGCAACGTCGCGGCGCGCCGTTCCGACAGCCGGAGTGGTCGGCGCTGGCGTTGAGCGAAGCGCCGCAGGCGGTGGAAGCGGTACACGCGGCTTACATCCAGGCCGGTGCCGACGTGATCACCAGCAACAGCTATGCTGTCGTACCGTTTCATATCGGCGAAGCGCGGTTTGCCGCCGAGGGCCAGGCCCTGGCGGCGTTGGCCGGTGAATTGGCGCGACGCGCGGTGGTGACGTCCGGCCAAGCAGTGCGCGTGGCCGGTTCCCTGCCGCCGCTGTTCGGCTCGTATCGGCCCGACCTGTTCGAGGCCGACCGGGTCAGCGAACTGCTGACGCCCCTGGTGAACGGCCTGGCGCCTTATGTCGACCTGTGGCTGGCGGAAACCCAGAGTTCGATCGTCGAGGCGCGGGCCATTCATGCCGGTCTGCCGGCGGACGGCAAACCGTTCTGGCTGTCGTTTACCTTGAAGGACGAAGACACCGACGAGGTGCCGCGCCTGCGTTCCGGCGAGCCGGTGGCCGAGGCGGCCGAAGCAGCTGCGCAACTGGGCGTGCAGGTGTTGTTGTTCAATTGCAGCCAGCCGGAGGTGATCGGCGCGGCGATTGATGCGGCCCGCCAGACCTTCGAGCGTCTGGGGGTGGCGATCCAGATCGGCGCCTATGCCAACGCCTTCCCGCCACAGCCCAAGGAGGCCACGGCCAACGACGGCCTCGACCCGTTGCGCGACGACCTTGACCCGCCGGGCTACCTGCAATGGGCTGCCAATTGGCAGAAGCGCGGCGCCAGCCATTTGGGCGGTTGCTGCGGGATCGGACCGGAGCATATTGCGGTGTTGGCCGAGCAGCTTGCCGACTGACACCCAGTGCGGATTGCACTGAGGATCGAGTGTGGGAGGGGGCTTGCTCCCGTGGCGGCCTGTGGGCCGACCCTTCGCTCGGGTTGGAATGAGTACATATCCATTATTCAGGTGACGGCCGCTATGGGTTCCGCCCTTACGGCGGCTCACTTTTGAAAAGCGCAAAAGTAAGCAAAACGCTCTTGCCCCACCACTCGGTGCCTCGCTTAGGCTCGGCATGCCCGAACGCAGGCTTGAATCCGTGGGCCGCCGTCATGGGCCATCCCTGGCCCAGGACGGCTAACCCGGCGTCCTGCCGGGTTGCCCACGGATTCAAGCCTGCGTTCGGCCAGCGTGGTTAACGGGGCGCCTAAGATCAAAATCAAAAACAGAGCAAAAGCAGAGCAACAGCAAAGCAACAGCTCGCGATACGACCGGGGTTTTCAGCGTCATCGGATGTGTAGATACCTACGCCGCGATAGCGGTAGACCAGTCGAAAATCAATCTCGATTGACCCACCGCCTCGCGGGCAAGCCCGCTCTCATATTCTGGTGCTGCGCTGTCTGTGGGATTTAGGCGCGGCACTCCGCCAGGCTTTTCAATTGGCCTGAACCTGCCTGATTGGCTTCCGACAGCCAGTGCTCAAACCCTGCCCCGATCGGCGGCCATTCCGAGTCCAGAATCGAATACCACGCCGTGTCCCGGTTCTGCCCCTTGACCACCATGTGCTGGCGGAACACCCCTTCAAAACTGAACCCCAGGCGCTCGGCGGCGTATTTGGAGCGGGCATTGCCGTTATTGCATTTCCACTCCAGGCGGCGGTAGCCCAGTTCGAAAGCATGCTTGGCCAACAGATACACGGCCTCGGTGCTTTTCGGCGAGCGCTGCATCGGCGCGCCGAAGGTGACGTGGCCGATTTCGATGCGCCCGTGGGCCGGGACGATGGACATCAGGCTGAGGATGCCCTGCACATCGCCGCTGGCGCGGTCGATCACGCTGAAGAAATACGGCTCGTTGTGCTGGGCATGGTTGTTCAGCCAGGCATCGAACGCGGTGCGGTCGCTGAACGGGCCATACGGCAAATAGTCCCACAGCTTGGGGTCGGCGCCGGGGCCTTCGAGGGCTTGCCACAGACCGTCGGCGTGGCGCGCCGGGTCGAGTTTTTCCAGGCGGATGAAACGCCCTTCGAGCAGTTGGACCGTGGGCGCCGGGGCACCTTGCCAGTCGGCGAGAGAGGTGGACATGCTGCGCTCCTTAAAGACCTTTGCGAAATTGGATGAAACCAGGGCGTTCGGCGATGCGTTCGTACAGTTGGATCGCGGTGGCATTGGTCTCGTGGGTCAGCCAATGGACCTTGCAGCAGCCGTCGGCTTTGGCCGTGGCATAGACGTGTTCGATCAATTTGCGGCCCACGCCGCCGCCGCGCTGGGCCGGCGCCACCAGCAGGTCTTGCAGGTAGCAGGAGTTTTCAATGCTCCAGTTGGAGCGATGGTAGATGAAGTTGACCATGCCTACCGCTTTGCCGTCCTGCCAGGCGAGCGCGGAGTGGGTCGGCTCACGGGCGTCGATCAGGCGTTGCCAGGTGCTCTGGCTGACGGCGTCTGGCAGTTCGGTGTTGTAGAACTGCAAGTACGCGTGCCACAGCGCCAGCCAGGCGGCGTGGTCGGCGGCGGTGACGGGGCGGATGTCGATCGGGCTCATTCTGGGGCTCCTTGGGGAATGAAACGGGCGAGGGTCTGGTCGCGCACGTCGAGGCTGGTGGCCAGCCCCTCGCGCACGCCCTGGATGTCGGCGGCACTGCGGTTCTGGCTGAGTTTGCGTTTGCCGATCAGGCGTTCGATGGGCAAGGCGAAACCGACGATGGCCTTGAGCATGCCTTCAATGTAGTCGGCCGGGGCGTCGCTGACCTTCCAGGGCTGGGCGCGGCGGCCTTCGTGGCGGTCGGTGAGGGCGCTGACCACGCCGAGCAGGCGCTCGGCGTCGGTAAACACGTCGGCCGTGCCGTAGGCATGCACGGCCAGGTAATTCCAGGTGGGTACCACTTTGCCGTGCTCGGCCTTGCTCGGGTAAAACGCCGGGCTGACATAGGCGTCGGCCCCGGCAAAGATCACCAGCGCTTCGCCGCCGTTCTGCAGGTCGTGCCACTGCGGGTTGGCCTTGGCCATGTGGCCGTAGAGCGTACCGTTCGGGCCTTCGTTGGGGTTGAGCAGCAGTGGCAGGTGGCTGGCCAGCAGGCCGTGTTCACCCACGGTCACCACCTGCGCCAGGCGCGTGTGCTGGATCAGTTGCTGCAGTTCGGGCAAATCGTCGAGGGCAAAGGCGCGTGGTGTGTACATAAAAGTATTCCTTGGCGAATGCCTGCATCCTAGGCAGGCTAATGGTTCGTTGTAAGAGCCATCTATGACCCATTTCATGGGTCCAATTCCGGAGCCTGCCCAATGTCGTCCCTTGCGCCGCCGTTGTCGTTCAACCCTGCGGGAATCGAGCTGGATCGTCGTCAGGGGCTGACCCGCCAGCTGTACGAAGCCTTGCGCCAACGCGTGCTGGACGGGCGACTGGCCGGCGGCACGCGTTTGCCCGCCACGCGCGACTTGGCGGCGGCGTTGTCGATTTCGCGCAACAGCGTGGTACGTGCCTACGATCAGCTGTATGCCGAGGGCTTTACGCAAAGCCGGGTCGGCGACGGGACGTATGTCGCCCAACTGCCCAGTTCAAAAAAACTATCCACAAAACTGTCCACAGGGTTTTCAACAGGCTTATCCCCAGCCTTATCCACAATCGAGCTGAAAAACGCCGATATTTCGAGCGAAAAAGTTATCCACAGCGCGGCGCTGGAGCGCCTCGAAAACAACCATTTGCCCTTGCCGCCCACGGGGCCTCCACGGGCATTTCGGGTGGGGGTTCCGGCCTTTGACCTGTTCCCTTTTGACGTCTGGGCCAAGCTGAATGCGGCTTTTTGGCGCAAGCCGGACCTCAAGCTACTGTGCTATGGCAACCCGGCCGGGGACGAGCGCTTGCGCGGCCTGATCGCCGCCTACCTGCGCAGCTCGCGGGGCATGCAGTGTACGGCTGAGCAAATTGTGATCACCAGTGGCGCGCAGCAGGCAATCAGCCTTTGTGCACAGTTGCTGGTGAGCCCAGGTGATGGCGTGGCGATTGAAAATCCCGGCTACCGCGCCGCCGGTCATGCCTTCGCCCTGGCCGGTGCGCAGTTGCAAGGTGTGGCGGTGGACAGCGAGGGGATCGACTGCAGCGTATTGAACGGCCTCGACAACTGCCGCCTGGCCTATGTCACGCCGTCCCATCAGTACCCATTGGGCGTGGTCATGAGCCTGGCCCGGCGCCTGGAGTTGCTGGCCTGGGCCGAACGCAGCGGTGGCTGGGTCGTCGAGGATGACTACGACGGCGAGTACCGTTACAGCGGCGCGCCGCTGGCCCCGCTGGCGGCCCTGGATCGCAGCGGGCGGGTGCTGTATGTGGGGACGTTCGGCAAGGTCGCGTTCCCGGCGCTGCGCCTGGGTTACCTGGTGTTGCCGCCGACGCTGGTCGACGCATTCGCCCAGCGCCGCGCCGTGGACGTGCGGCACTCGGAGGTCAGCACCCAGGCGGTGATGGCGGAGTTCATGGCGGCGGGGCACTTTCAGCGGCATATCCGGCGCATGCGTCGCGCTGCGCTCAGTCGACGCAACGTCCTGTTGAACGGCTGGCCGGACGAGCTGCCGGGGGTCGGCAGCCTGCCGAACAGTGCGGCGGGCCTGCACCTCACCGTGCGGGTGGACAGCCTTGCCCGCGAACAACAACTGGTGGCGCAGGCCCGCGCGGTGGGCGTGGAGGTCAATGGCCTGAGCAGCTATTGGCTGGCGCAGGCCGGGCCACCGGACGATCAACGCGCCGGCCTGGTGCTGGGCTTCGCCGCAGTGCCCGAGGCGGCGATCCGCCAGGCGCTCGCGCGGTTGCGCCAGGCCTGGACCGGTCAGGCTGAGGGCTGAGGCTTGGCTTTCAGGAACAGCGAGCGGGCCAGATGCAGACCGATTTCACTGCGGTACACGGCGATGTCGCTCAAGGGTTCGAACCGGCCGCCCATCAGGCGCTGTTGGCGGTTTTTCAGGTGGGCGGCGGTGTAGGCTTCTTCCGGCCCGGTGAGGGTGGGGTAGTGAAAGTGTGCGTACCACAACGGACGGTTCGTGTTGACGTCCACCACCGCATACTCCTGCAGGAAACCCTTGTCGCGGCCCCTGAGTCGGGTGCGGGCGCCGACAGGCGGGTCTACCGTGACGGCGCCCTCGCGCAACAGCAATTCGACGTGCGCCGCCTCCGGTGGTCGGCGCTTGAGCACCTCGAGCTTGATCCGTTTGCCTTCCCGGTAAAGCTGGGTGATCGCCTCATCAAGGCGGCGGTTAGTCAACGCAGCTGACGGCGAGGCGCTTTCGGTCTGGTTGCTGGAGGTCAACGCCTCTTCGATATCCTGGTTGGCCCGTTGCAGTTTTTTGGCGTGCTGGTGGAAGCGCTCTTCGATTTCCACCGGCAGTTGCCGGGTTTCCTTCGCCCAGGCTTCCTTGTTGGCGATAAAGGTTTCGACCCCATCGACCAGCGCCTGACCGTCGCTGATGCTGTTTGCCAGGTTACGCGCCTGGCTGCGGGAAGCGGGCTTGGGCGTCAGCTCGCGTTCGACCCAAACCCCCGGCTCCTTCTCATGGAAGGTTGCAATCACTTTGCCGGTCAGGGGTTCCTTTACGTCGACCAGCGTCTTGCCGTCTTCGTCGGGGCTCTCACGCTCTTCGCCGACCACCATCCCCTTGAAACGCGTCTTGATGTATTTTTTCTTCACCCTGGGGACGGTGCGCGACGGGCCCGCGGTGGGCTCCATGGCTCTGCGTTCGCGAAGCAGGGTTGTCAGTTGTTTCTCTGCGAGCCGAGCGAACTCGTCCACTTGCTTGCGCAGGTTTTCCAGGTCGGGCTTGTTGAGGTCATTGGGAAACTCGGCCGGCAGATCCACCAGGTTCTGGTCAACCCTGGAAAACTGATCCATCAGGCTGTCCAGGGTTTCGATCAACTGCTCCGGCGGCACCAGGTTGCGTGGTTGTGCGGCCTCTCTGAAACTTTGGACCGCCAGCTCCGCCACATCGACGATACGGCGCAAGGCTTCCCTGGCGTCGGCGCGTGTGGCCGATGCGCCTTCGGCCACGCACAGGAAGTGGCCCAGGGTAATCTTGAACGCCTTGAGATCATCAAGGGCATAAGCGGGCAGGTGCGGCTCATGCTGCTGGATCAGCCTGACCCCGCGCGCACCCAGGGCACGAGCCTCCTTGAAGCGTGCCTGAAGGTAGCCCAGGCGCTCCGCCATGGCGTGTGTCGCGGTATACATGTTGCGGTAGTGAACGGTGGGCAAGGCTTCCTCTTCAATGCCCTCGATGTCGAGGTGGCCCTGTATGGCTTCCAGTCGTTCGCGAAACGGGATCTGTTGTTCGCTGATGGCGGAGCGCGCCAGAAACAGCTGATGTTCCAGGTAGCCGACCATGGCGTCCTGATAGTTGGGCACCGTGTCGAGAATATTCAGGGATTTGAGCTGGGAAATCGGTACGTCGAATTCTTTGAGACGCGTATCCACCTGTTCGAGAAAGGTGGTTCTGGCCGCGGCTTTGGCGTCACCCGCCGTGCGGTCGATGGCGCCTTGCAAGGCTTCAAGACCGTGCTGGCGCTGGGCTTGCTCGCTGTCGAAGGTTGCCAGTTGCCGGCGTAAATCGGTGATTTTCGGCGGCCTGAGGGCTTCGCCTTTTTTGCGCCGGCTGCGCAGGCCGCCTGCGCGTAGGCGCAAGCGCGTGTCGACGAACCATTGCCCCAGGCGATTGGCGATCAGCGGCGGGCCGCGCCGGCCTGGTTGGCGCGGATCGATGATCAACACGGTGTCGTTTTCGTCGACCGTCACTTCAAACCATCGTGTACCCACCGGGGCGTACCAGTGTGAGGCTTTGGCATAGAGATGCTGATGAGGGCCTTCCACGGTCTGTTGCGTACCCAATTGATCGGGCTTGGCCTGCGCAAAACTGTCGAGGAACGTGCCCAGGTTCTGCGCGCTGCGGTTCAGGGCACCACTGATGTGCAGGGTGTGTTCGTGGTCGACGGGCAGCTCTGCCGTCGCGATATCCGGCTTTTGGACGACCTCTACCTTGACCTCCGGCGGCGGCAATTCGGGCGGCTTGGCGGGCTTCCCGATGGACGACTCGGGCCGATGCGCCGTGGCGACATGCGTCGTTAACACCATGCCGAGCGTCAGCAAGATATCCACCAGCGCCGAGAGCCCGGCGGAACGGTCACCGACCTCATTGGTGTCGACCATCTGTTGCAGGTCATCCATCAATTGCCAGATCCAGGTCGCGGCGCCCGCGGCGCGGCCCATGAACGGCAGCACGGTATTGAACATCAGCCACCCGGCGTGCTTGAAACTCTCCCAGCGCGCCTCGGCATTGGACACCGATTGGCGGTCGGCCAGGGTGACCAGCGCGTCGGCGTTGGCTCGGAACAGTGTGGCGAAGTCGTCGTTTGGCAGCACTTCCCGCCCCAGTTCGACGGGCCCGGTCATCACCAGTGCATTCAGCGGGTCGCTCAGCACACTGGTAAATACCCACGGCGAGGGCAGGCTGCCGGGAAACACAAATTGCGCGTAAGCCGTTCGCACCTTATCGGGCAGCCAAGCCAGGACCGATTGGCGCAATGGCGTGTCTTGTTTGATCGCGTACAGCAGATTGGTCGGTGACGGGAACTGCATCAACGGTTGGTTGGACAGCGGGCGATAGAGCAGGCAAGGACCTTTTTTCGGGTCTTGAGGGCCAATGACGAACATGTTGCCGACGATGTCGACGGCCGAACCCAGACGGCGTTTGGGGAGCAGGGACAAGCGGCGGATGACCACCGCCGCGCCGTCGACCACACGGGCTGCGCTGTCTGGATGCATCGCCGCGCAGACATAGCGATAGCCCTGTTCGCTCAGGTCGTGGACACCTCGTACTTTGTACTGCAACGCCAGTAGCGGCAGTTGCAGGCGTAATTGAGCGGTGTAGAGACGTTGCCTTCGCAGGGACTCGGCAGCGTCGTCAAGCAGCGTGCGTTTGACCAGGGCCGGGTAGTGCATGCCGACGTTCGCCTGGGTAATCAAGTGCTCCAGGTAGGCCGCCGTCATCCAGGCGGGCACCGCGTTGCCGTTTTCATAACCGACGGTTTTGTTGCCCAAGGGCAGGGCTATCAGGTTTTCCAGGGCCAACTCGGCGAGGGTAAAGGTTTGGGTCTGGGTGTTTCCCGGCACGATCAGGGTGCCCCAGGCTTGCACGCTGGTGACGCTGATCCGCACGCTGTCCAGCGTCGTGCGGGCCACGCCGGGGTGGTCCTTGACCATCAGGGTGTGGATCGCATCCAGGGCAAAATCGCCGATGTGCTTGATCCCGTCATCAAAGGCTTTACCCGCGTGCCGCAGGTGCAGGGCCGCGAGGTCCATCATGTAGCGCCCGTAGGTGGCCTGATCCGACGAGGACGCGGTGAGTATCCAGTCGGGCAAGGCGCGATGTACCCAGCCGATTCGGTCTTGATTCAGCGGGGCGCGGGGGGCGATTTCGCTGCCTGGCTTGTCGTGCGCCATGGTCGGGATCAGCTCACCGCTGTTGAACGCGATTGCGCCGATTGCCTGAATCTGCAGGGAAATAAACGCACAGGCCTGCTGCTCGAAAAAGTCCCCTGAGGGTTGGAAGAGTCGCCAGTGGAGCTTGGTCGCCTGTGGAGTGGCCACTTGAATGCTCAGGGCGTCGCCAAGCGCTTGCAGGCTCTTGAAGGCGGCGTAACCGTCGGCGATCGAATAGCTGAGGATGATGTCGCGCTCGCCGAGGCGCCCGACCAGTACCGCCAGTGCCGACAGGTTGAGGTGTTTGACCTGTGTGGCGTGTTCCAGGTCGACGTCGATCAGATAAGCCTTGGTCGCGTATTTGTCCTGGGGCAAGCGCTGGGCGTAATCCGGCGTGTGAAAAACCGCCCTGGCAACGTTGCATTCATCCTCGTCCCAACCCTCCACGCTGTCGACATTCCAGATCGTGCGCAAGGCGTTGGCAAAGGTGCGCCAGCGTGGGCCGTTCGGGTGGTTGCTGGCATTCCAGAACGCGAGTTGCTGCTCTTGGTACGCGACGCACAGCAACGGTGCCAGCTCATTGATCAGGCGGCCGACGGAGTCCACCTTGACCGGCAGATGCACGTTCGGCCCGGTGGCGGATTGATAGATCAGGTAGTGCTCGCTGTCGAGCCAGGTGACAGGTGCGCCGGATGTTGCACTGCGGCACAACGCGCCGGTCAGTGTTTGAAATCGCGGGGCTCCGGGCAGGATCGTCTCGGCGGTGATCTGCCAGTGCGGTGTCACCAGAAGGGTCAGATCGGGGTCGATGTCGAGATCCGGGTACAGCTCGCGCAAGCTCGAGCGCAGGGTGGCGGCCGCGACTTCGCGCAAGGAGGGGCCGGTGGTCAGTTGAGTCAACAGGTCGTTGGCACTGGGAGGCGATGAGGGCAAGGGCGGGCTCCTGACGGGCGAGGTGAGGCGGGTTGCCGACGGCAACCCAGGACCTCGACCACGTTAGGGCGCGTGCCCGTCCGGAGGTGGTAGTTAGATAGCGGGCGGCCTCTATGTCCCCGACTTGATCTTGGTCCACGCCCGCGTCCGGGCGCGCTCGGCGTCGCGGCCCAGGGGTTTGAGGGTATACAGCGTGGCCATCGCCGCCTCGGTGGGGTACAGGTTGGGGTTGTGGCGGATCGCTGGGTCAACCAGTTCCGTCGCGTCTTTGTTCGGGTTGGGGTAACCGACGAAGTCGCTGATCGGCGCGATCACCTGTGGTTGCAGCAGGTAGTTGATGAAGGTGTAGGCGTCCTGCGGGTTTTTCGCGCCTTTGGGCAGGGCGAGCATGTCGAACCAGATCGGCGCGCCTTCCTTGGGCAGGCGCATGTCCACGATCACGCCGTTCTTGGCTTCCTTGGCGCGGTTGGCGGCCTGGGAGAAGCTGCCGGAATAACCGACGGCCACGCAGATGTCACCGTTGGCGATATCGGCCATGTACTTGGAGGAGTGGAAGTAGGTGATGTACGGGCGGACTTTCATCAGCAGCGCTTCGGCTTTTTCATAGTCCTTGGGGTTGCTGCTGTTGGGGTCCAGGCCCAGGTGCTGCAGGGCCAGCGGCAGGATCTCGGACGGCGAATCGAGCAGCGCGACGCCACACTGCTTGAGCTTGCTGATGTTTTCTTCCTTGAAGATCAGGTCCCAGCTGTCCACCGGCGCATCGGCACCCAGCGCGGCCTTGACCTTGTCGGGGTTGAAGCCGATCAGGATGGTGCCGTACATGTAGGGCACGGCGAACTTATTGCCGGGGTCGTTGGCCTCGAGCAGCTTCATCAGCTTGGGATCAAGGTGGTTCCAGTTCGGCAGTCGGCTGCGGTCCAGGGGCTGGAATACTCCGGCTTCGATCTGCTTGGCGAGGAACACGTTGGACGGCACCACCACGTCATACCCGGAGTTGCCGGTGAGCAGCTTGGCTTCCAGGGCTTCGTTGGTGTCGAAGATGTCGTACACCAGTTTGACGTCGGGGTTCTGCGCCTTGAAGTCTTCCAGCGCCTTGGGCGTGATGTAGTCGAACCAGTTGTAGACCCGCAGGGTTTTCTCTTCGGCATGGGCCGCGCTACCGAGAACGGCGGCGCAGAGGACGAGCGACTTGAGCATGTTCATTGGAGGGACCCCTCAAAACCTTCTAGAACGTTGACGGCGTTGATGCCGATTTCTGCCACGGCGTAGCCGCCTTCCATCACAAACAGCGTGGGTTTGCCCAGGCGCGCGATGCGTGCGCCCATGGCGAGGTAGTCCGGGCTGTCGAGCTTGAACTGCGAGATCGGGTCGTCCTTGAACGTGTCCACACCCAGCGACACGACGATGATGTCGGCGTCATAGCGCTCGATTTCCCTGCACGCCTCGTCAAGCGCCGCGCTCCAGCGCGCCCACCCGGAACCGGCCGGCAACGGGTAGTTGAAGTTGAAGCCTTCCCCGGCGCCTTCTCCCAGCTCATCGGCGTAGCCCAGGAAAAACGGGAACTCCGCCTCCGGATGCCCATGGATCGAGGTAAAGAGCACGTCGTTGCGTGCGTAGAAGATCGATTGAGTGCCATTGCCGTGGTGGTAGTCCACGTCGAGGATCGCCACCTTGCGATGGCCCTGGTCGAGAAACGCCTGGGCGGCGATGGCGGCGTTGTTGAGGTAGCAATAACCGCCCATCAAGTCGCTGGCGGCGTGGTGCCCCGGCGGGCGACACAGCGCGAACGCACAGTGGGCGCCGCGCTGGATCGCTTGCTGTGCGGTCAACGCGACCTGGGCGGCGCTGTAGGCCGCTTGCCAGGTGCCGGCGGTAATCGGTGCGCCGCCGTCGAAGCTGTAGTAACCGAGCTGGCCGTGCAGGCTGGTGGGCAGCACGCGGCGCAAGGTGCGGGCGGGCCAGGTGTAGGGCAACAGGTCGCCGTCCTCGCCGAATGCGGTCCAGCGTTGCCAGGCACCTTTGAAGAAGTCCAGGTAGTCGCGGCTGTGGACACGTTGCAGCGGCGCGAGGCCAAAGTCCTGCGGGGCAAGGACCGGGCCCAGCCCACGGGCTTTGACCCGTTGCAGTACGTGGTCGGCGCGCGAGGGCATTTCGAAGCAGGGCATCAGTTGCCCGTCCATCAGTTCACAGCGGCCGTGGTGCAGGTGGTGATCGTCCGAGTAGATCGTCAGCATTTTGTTGTTCTCCGCAGGCGGTATCGGTGCCTGCAGTCTTGCGGGCGGGGCGCTTTATGAGAACGGCAGGAGCGGCCAAAAGGGGATAAATCGGGCCAAATTATGTGTCCGCAATTCGCCCATCAATGGGGCGTCATGCACGAAATTGGCTCGGCGCCACGCCGCTCCAGCGCACAAAGGCATGCCGGAAGCTGGCGGTTTCGCTGAAACCCAGTTGCTCGGCGATGCGGTAGATCGGCAGTTCATCCGCCGCCAGCCATTGCTTGGCGCGCTCGAAGCGCAGTTCGTCGAGCAGTTCCTGATAACTGCACCCCAGGTCGTGCAAGTGGCGGCGCAGGGTGCGCGGCGAGCAGTTCATCTGTGCGGCCAGGCCTTCGATCCCCGGCGCGGCGCCGAGTTGGCTGGTGAGCAACTGGCGGATTCTGCCCAGCCACGCCTGGCGGCCGGTGAACTCCAGGTTCTGTTTGCGGCACCGCTCGGCCATGGCCTGGTGGGTCACGGCGTCGGCCAGGGGCAGGGGCTGGTCCAGCCAGCGCTTGTCGAAGGCGAAGGCGTTGGTGCCGGCGTCGAACTGCAGCGGGCAGGCGAAACACTCGCTGTAGCGCGCGCGATAATCCGGCGCGCTGTATTCAAAGCGTGCGCCAAGCAGCGCCAGCGGCTGGCCGAGCAGGTCGTCGCAGATCACCTTCAGCGAGGCCAGGCACAGTTCGACGTTGAACATCTGCATGGCCGGGGTTTCGCGATAGTCCGCGGCGGTAAACCAGATGCGCTCGCCGTCCGCCTCCAGGCTCAGCTTGAAAAGTGTTCCCAGCAGCGCCGGATAGCGCAGCGCCAGGCGCAAAGCGTCACCGAAGGTGGCACTCGTCAGCAGCGCGTAACCGAGCATGCCGTAGGCCGACACATGCATCTGGCGGCCCAGCGCCAGGCCGACATCCCGGCGCAAGGCCACGGCATTGGCGCATACGCGCATTTCCTGATTGGTGGTAATGCGCGTGTCGGCGCGGCTCAAGTCCGCCGCGCAGATGCCGCTGCCCGCGAGCAAGGCCTCGCTGGGCAGCCCTTGGGCCTTGAAGGTGTCGAGCACCAGCGACACCGCGTTGAGGGTGGTGAGATGAGCGTGCAGCATCGACGGCTCCAACGTGTCAGGTACGGTGAAAGAGCAAGTTGTGTGCCGTCGGCCGTGTGTCAGGCGAGGTTGAAAAACAGCGTACTGGCCTGACTCTCGTTGATCTCGCTGCGGTGGAATGCCACGCGTTGTGCGCTGCTCAGGCCTTTGGTGGTGTCGGCTGCCGCGCCCAGGCTGTGTTCCTGCGGTGTCTTGAGGCGCGCGCTGATAAACGCCCTGGGCGTGGTCCAGTCGGTCGAGTAGTGGAAGTGTGCATACCACAGCACCTTATGGGTGCTGCGGTCGGTGATGGTGTATTCGTCCAGGTAATCCGGCCGGGCGGATTTGATGCGTCGGCGGCTGATGGTTTTTTTGATGCTTATCGCGTTGCGGGCCTTCAACCATTGCACGCCGGAGGGTGTCGGCGGGTGCTGTTGGGTCATCCTCAACACATTGTCTACGGATTGTTGATAGAGGGCTGTGGTGGCGTCGCTGAGGGTCTTTTTGACGGTGCTGGCCAGGGCCACGTCGCCTTGCGCGAGGTTCTTCTGGCTCAGGGCTTGCTCGATACTGCGCGTGGCTTGCTCCAGGCGCTGGGCGTGTTGATGGTACAAGTATTCGATGCCGATGGGCGTGCGTTGGGCTTGGTTGGCCAGGCCGGTGATCCGTTGTTTGAAGTCCGGTAGGCCGTCGAGCAGGTTCTGGCCGGCGTCCACGCTGGTTTGCAGGTCGATGGGCGTGTTCACCGTTTGTTCGCTCCTGGCCCGTTGCACCCAAAAGCCGTCCGGTTTCTCGTGAAACGTGGCCACCACGGTGTTGGACAGGGGCGAGCGAACATCCACCAGCCCGGTGTCCAGGCCTGTGGCGGACAATTGCGGCTCACCGACGACCATGCCGTGGTAACGGGTGCGGATGAATTTTTTCTGCGGGTGTGGCGGGATGGGCGGCGGGCTGGGGGTGGCTCTCAGCGCGGTGCGTCGGTCGGCCATTTGCGCAAGATGGGTGCTGGCGCGTTTGGTGTACTCGCCGAGTTGCTCGCGCAGGCGGGTCAACGGTTCCGTCAGGGAGACGCTGGGGAATTCCGTGGGAAAGTCCTGCAGGCGCTCGCCCAGCACCGTGAACTGTTCGATCAGGCTGCTCAGGGTCTCGATCTGTTCGTCGATGCGCTTGTCACTGCGCTCGCGCAGGGTGTCGCGCAGGGCCTGGATGGCGATGTCGCAGGCGTCGACAATATGGTCGATGGCGGCCCATGCCAGTGGTGCGCTGAGGGTGGTGGTTTCGCGCAGGCACAGGTTGCGGGCCAAGGTGACTTGCAACGCCTTGAGGTCGCCGCTGCTGTAGGCAGGCAGCAGGCTTTTGGTGTTCTTGATCAGGCGCAGGCCTTCGCCGGGCAGGTCACGCAGTTCGTTGAACCGCGTTTCGAAGTAGTCCAGGCGCTCGATCATGCCGTGCAGTATTGCGTTCATTTGCCGCGCGTCGGGGATGTTGCGCACGCGGGCATCGGCGGCCTGCTTCGCGATGTGGTCGAGGATTGTACGGAGTTTGGGTGTAAAGGCCTTGAGCACTTCGTTGAGCCCGGCCCAGCTCAGGCTCAACTGAGCCTTGAGATACCCCACGGCGCTGTGCAGGTAGTCCGGCGTTGGGGCAAGTACATTCAATTCTTTCAGGTTTTTCAGGGCGGTCTCGTAGTCTGTGCGTTGGGCCTCCAGTTGATCGAGGTAAGCCCTTTGCGCGGCCTGGGCCGAGGTGGGCGGCGCGTCAACCAGTGCCTGATAAGTCTTTTCCAGGGTGTCCTGGGCGGTCTTTTTCTGTTGCTCGAAGGCGGTGATCTGCCTGCGCAGTTGGCTGGCCTGGCGTTCGGCTTGCGCCCGGGCTTTGCGCTCCCGGCTTCTTGAACCGCCGCCACGCAGGCGCAGCCGGGTGTCGATGAACCACTCGCCCTTGAGATTGCCGATCAGAAAGGGACCGTTGCGCGCGGGTTGTTGGGGATCGGTGATCTGCACTTCGTCATTCTCATCCACCGTCACTTCGAACCAGCGTTCGCCGACCTGTGCGTACCATTTATCGAGCAGCGGGTAGAGGTGGCGATGGGGGCCGATGCGCGATGAGGCTTTGTTGCGCACCTTCGGCTTTTCGACCTTGAAACTGTCCAGCAGGCTGCCCAGGTCGCTGGGGCTGCGGTTGATCGCGGCCAGGGTGTGCAGTGCATGCGGGTGATTGCCTGGCAGCTCAACTGCCGAAAGGTTGGCCAATTGTTTGACTGTCACGGGTTTGGCGATCACCTCGGGCTGGGTGGCAGGTTTCGGTGCCGGCTCGTCCTTGCTCAAGGCGGGGGCTGACGGCGCTTCGCGGCTGGCGATGTGCAGGGTCAACACCATGCCCAGGTTGAGCAACAGCCCGGCCAGGGCGGACCATTCGGCCGGTTTGTCCTTCTGCTGTTGCGCGTCGACGACCGCTTGCACCTGATCCAGGATCTGCCAGATCCAGGCGGCGGTGTTCACGGTGCGGCCCAGGAACGGCAGGGCTGCGTTGAATATCAGCCAGCCCGCCTGCTTGAGCGAGGCCCAGCGACTTTCGGCATTCGACGCCGACTGACGGTCGGCCAGCGTGATCAGCGCGTTGGCGTTGGCCTTGAACAGTTCGTCGGGCAGCTCGCCGCTGAGCGCTTGCATGCCCAGGTCCATGGGCCCGCTCATCATCACGAGTTTGACCGGGTCCACCAGCAACGTCACGACTGCCCAGGGCGAGGGCAGTTCGCCAGGGAATGCGTAGCGTGCGTAGTCGTCGCGCACGTTGTCCGGCAGCCAGGCCAGGACCGAGTCGCGCAGGTGGCGTGATTGGCGGATCGCATACAGCAGGTCGGCCGGTGACGGATATTGCAGCAGTTGTAATTCCGCCATCGGGCGATACAACAGGCAGGGCCCGGCGTTCGCGTCCTGGGGGCCAATCACAAACATGTTGCTCACCACGTCTTGCGTGTCGGCGCTGCGGTTTTTCGGCAGGAAGGCCAGGGGACGAAGAACGATGGTTTGCCCGTCGACCTGACGGTCCGCTGCCTCTGGCGCCAGCACGGCAGCGACGTAGCGATACCCCAGTTCGTCGATCCCGGCGTGTCGGCTCATCTTGTATTGCAAGGCTTGCAGCGGCAGTTGGATGCGCAAATGGCTGCTGTACAGGGCGCGTCGGCGGCTGGATTCGAGCGGGTTGTCGAGCAACTTGCTTTTGGCCAGGGCCGGGTAGTGTTGGCCGACGTCCACCTTGCGGATCAGCGTTTCGATGTATGCCATGGTCAGCCACGCCGGCACGCTGCTGCTGTTGCGCAAGCGCACGCTTTTGTCGCCGAGGGGCAGGCCGATCAGGTTTTGCAGGGCCAGGTCGGCCAGGCTGAAGGTGGTGGTGTCGACCTTGCCCGGCAGGGTGAAACTGCCCCACACAATCGGGCTGCGTACCTGAATCTCGATGTTCTCCAGGCGCAGGTTCGCCGCGTCGGTGTGGTCCTTGAGCATTTCGGCGCGCAGTCTGTCGAGCGCGTAGGTCTGGATGTGCGGGATGTCATCGTCGTAGGACTTGCCCGCGTTGAGGCTGTGCAGCGCGGCGAGGTCTTTCAGGTAGCGTGCGTAGAGACTCAGGTCGGTGGTGGAGGCGGACGTCAGCCAGGACGGGAGTGCGTCGAGGTAGGGTTTGAGGTCGGGTTGCTTTTCGCCGACCAGCTCTTGGGTGGCCGGTGGCAGGTTGAGTGAGGATTCGCTGGGGGCGGTGCGCCGCAGTTGCTGAGTGTCGAGCTGCCCGATGAACGCAAGCTGTTGGGCAATCAGCGTGCAAGCCTGGTGATCGAAAAAATGCCCGGTGGGTTCGAACAGTCGCCATTGGATGTCAGTGGGTGCATGGCGACCTACGTAGCCGGGCAAGCTCTGGCCCAGTTGCTCCAGCGTGGCGAATTTCTCGTAGCCGTTGAACAGGGAGTACGTGAGGATAAGCGTCTCGCCGTCGTGGTTGCCGATCAGCACGGCAATCGACAGCAGGCCCAGGTGGGTGACGGTTGCGCCATCGACCTGATCGACGTCCACCAGGTAGGCGCGGCAGGCGAACGCATCGTCGCTCTGGCGGCGTGTCAGTTCCGGCGCGGCGTACAGCGTGCGGGCCATGGCGCAGTCCTGTTCGTCCCAGCCGTCGACGCGGGTCACGTTCCACACCGAGCGCAGCGTGCTGGACAAGGCTTGCCAGTGGGGGCCGGAGGTGCCGTTGCTGGAGTTCCAGAACGCCACTTGCTGTTCCTGGTAGGCGGTGAGCATCACCGGTGCCAGCAGGTTGATCAGGGTGGCGATCTGCGTGATGCGTACCGGCAGGTGCGCGGTGGGTTGCTGGTTTTTTGGCTGGATAAGGTAGTGCGCGCCTTCGATGTAGAGCGCGGGTTCACCTGAGATGGCCTGATTGGTGAGGATGTCGGTGAGGGTTTGGTGCGCGGTGGGGCCGGCGACGATTTCATCGTCGACAATGCCCCATGTCGGCGTGCCGACCATGGCGATGTCCGGGTCGATGCCCAGGTCCGGGTAGAGTTCTTGCAACGAGCGGCGTAACAGCGTGCTGGCGGCTTCCCGGAAGGCGGGGCCGACGCAGAGTTGGGTGACCAGCGTATCGGAGGGGTTGTAACGAAGGGTGGAGGTTTGTTGGCTCATGAGTTCCTGCCTTGCCATTTCATGGACGCTGCCGGAAGAACAGCTTCGGCATGCTAGAAAGCGGCAAGGCAGGGAGGAGGCTAACTATATAGTTGGCCGAGGGTTTTTACGCGGGTTCGGCTGTACGATTCAGGCCAGTTCACCGCACAGATCGAGTTCCACCAGGCGCCGGATGGTCTGGGTGTCGAGCCCGGCGCCGAGCAGCGCGTTGAGTTTGCCGAACGCCGCTTCGCGGGTCATGCCGCCACCGGACAGCACGCCCACTGCACGCAAACGGCTGCCGGCTTCGTACACGTCC
Organism: Pseudomonas sp. Pse79; assembly: GCF_024519615.1. Lineage (NCBI taxonomy): Bacteria > Pseudomonadati > Pseudomonadota > Gammaproteobacteria > Pseudomonadales > Pseudomonadaceae > Pseudomonas > Pseudomonas sp. Pse79. Next base: position 33,823 of record NZ_JALJRR010000007.1, on the reverse strand, counting down.
AGTTCCACGCCGCCCTCATGGCATTGGGTGATCGCGACCACGACCACGCCTTGCGCCTGCGCGCGCTGGAGGCTGGCGAGGAACTCGGGGTTATCGCTGGGCCCGGTGCCGCTGCCGAAGCATTCCAGGATCAGCGCCTGCAGGCCGCTGCCGATCAAACCGTCCAGTTGGGGCGCGCCGATACCCGGCACCAACGGCAGCACACCGACATTGGCCAGGGCCTTGGGCTGACGGTAGTCCAGCGCTGCAGGAATCGACGCGGCGCGGGCCACGCCGCCCTGGCGTTGCAACGCGGCGAACGGGTGACGCCCGAAGCTGCGGACTTTCGCGCAGCGTGTCGGCGCCATCAGCGTGCCGTGGAAGTACAACTGCACACCCGGCGCCAGGCCTTGGCCCAGGGCCAGCAGCGCACCGCTGACGTTTTCCCAGGCATCGCTGTCGGGTACGCCGGCCGGGAGCATGGAGCCGGTGAACAGCACCGGCGCCGGCAGGCCCAACAGTTGGAAGCTCATGGCGGCTGCGCTGTAGGCCAAGGTGTCGGTGCCGTGCAGGATCAGCACCGCGTCGCAACCGTCGTCCACGGCTTCGACCACGGCAGTGCGCAGGCGCTGCCAGTAGGCCGGGGTCATGTTGGCGCTGTCGATCAGCGGCGACATTTCCCGGAAGCGCCATGTAGGCACCGGCTGGCTGGCGAGTTGTTCGCGCATGCGGGCTTCGAAACCGGATGCGGGGGTCAGGCCGTTGGCACTGGCTTGCATGCCGATGGTGCCGCCGGTGTAGAGCACCATGACGTTGTTAGCTGCTTGCATCGAAAATCTCCTGAACGAAAAACGCCGCCAAGCCCAGAGCATGCCCAAGGCCAGGCGGCGTGTCATCTGCGCTTAGCGTTGCGACAGTGCGATCGATTCAGCAGGCGCTTTAGCGGCAGGCTCCGGTTTCACCGGGTTGGCCGGCCAGGCCTTGTGGTCCAGGTCCAGGTCGGGGAACTGGCTGGAGTCGAACACCGGGGTCTTGATCCCCGCCGCGCGCTGGTTGTCGTAGTCATTCAGGATACGCATGGCGATCTTGAACAGGAACGCCAGGGCGAACAGGTTGACGAACGCGAGCATCGTCATGGTGATGTCGGCGAAGGCGAACACGGTGCTCAGGTTCTCGATCGAACCCCAGAAAATCAGCACCAGCACCAACGCGCGGTAGCCCATCAGCACCTTGCGGTTGTTGCCGACCAGGAAGCGCAGGTTGCTCTCGCCGAGGTAGTAGTTGTACATGATCGAGGTGAACACGAACAACGCCAGGGCCACCGAGATGAACATCCGGCCCCAGTCGCCGACTACGGCTGCCAGGGAGTTCTGGGTCAGGGCAATGCCGTCGCCTTCAAAGCCCGGGGTGTAGAAACCGGAGAGCAGGATCAGCAAGGCGGTGCAGGTGCAGATCACGAAAGTATCGAGGAACACGCTGAACGCTTGCACCACGCCTTGGGCGATCGGATGTTCCACCGACGCGACCGCCGCCACGTTAGGCGCACTGCCCAAACCGGCTTCGTTGGCGAATACGCCGCGCTTCACACCCATGATGATCGCACTGCCCACCAGGCCGCCGAAGGCCTGGTCGAGGCCGAACGCGCTCTTGACGATGGTCGCGAGCATGGCCGGCACGTGGTCGAATTGCAGCACGATCACGTAGAGGGTCACGGCGATGTAGACCAGGGTCTTGACCGGCACCAGCAGGTCGGCGATCGAGGCGATCCGCTTGATCCCGCCGATGAACACCAGGCCCAGCAATGCCGCCAGGGCCAGGCCGGTGTAGGTGGTGTCGAGGCCGAAGGCGTTGTTCAGCGAATGCGTCACGGCATGGGCTTGCAGGCCGTTGAAGGCAAAACCGAAAGTCACCAGCAGCAGGAACGCCATCACCATGCCCAGCCAGCGCTTGTGCAGGCCGTGCTGGATGTAATAAGCCGGGCCGCCGCGGAAGGTGCCTTCGGCGTCGGTGCGCTTGTACAACTGGCCCAGGGAGCACTCGATAAAGCTCGAGGACATGCCCACCAACGCGGTGACCCACATCCAGAACACGGCACCGGGGCCGCCCAGGGTCACGGCAATGCCGACGCCGGCGATGTTACCGGCACCGACGCGGCCGGCCAGGCTGAGCATCAGCGCCTGGAACGAACTGAGCTGGTCGGAGCTGTTTTTCAGGCTGTCGCGAAACACCGAAAACATGTGGAAAAAGTGACGCAACTGAACGAAACGCGAGCGGATCGTGAAATAACCGCCGAGCCCGACAATGAGCACGATCAGTACTTTCCCTGAGAGGAAGTCGTTGATGACTTCGAGCATGGAGTGTTCCTCGCTGATTTTTCTAATGGCAAACGCAGGACGGTTCGACGCTGTCACTTGGCACCAGGCAGTGCGCGACGGTTCGACCCGATCCTTTTGCGGGTGTTGTTATTCATGCGTTTTCGCGTGTGTCCGGGCCTCGTTACCGATGGCCGCTGGCGCGAAGAGGGGCGGCACTATACCTAGGCGAACGTGATCCGTCTGCCTGGGCTGATTAAAGGTTTCAGCCAGGGTGTGGCGGGCAGGGGCGATATTGGAATTTTTATGGGCGTCATTTCACAACCTTGAGGCAAAAAAAAGGGCCTGAAGAACGAGCCTTCAGGCCCTCAAAAGGTGAGAGGTGTCTAGTCCCTCAACCTGGTGAGCGGTGCAACAAACGCTTAGGCCTTCAGCGGGACCAAACGTGGAGCAATCATGTTTTCGGGGCGCAGGATGTCGTCGAGCATGGCGTCGTCGAGCAAGCCTTCTTCGCGCACCAGTTCCAGCACGCCGCGGCCGCTTTCGAGGGCGATACGCGCGATGCGGGTGGCGTTTTCATAGCCGATGTACGGGTTCAGCGCGGTGACCAGGCCGATGGAGTGCTCCACCAGCTCGCGGCAGCGGGCTTCGTTGGCGGTGATGCCGACGATGCAGTGCTCGCGCAGCATGTCCATGGCCCGTTGCAGCAGGCGGATCGAGTCGAAGATCTTGAAGGCGATCAACGGTTCCATCACGTTCAACTGCAGTTGGCCGCCTTCGGCTGCCATGGTCAGGGCCAGGTCGTTGCCGATCACTTGGAAGGCCACTTGGTTGACGGCTTCCGGGATCACCGGGTTGACCTTGCCAGGCATGATCGAGCTGCCAGGCTGGCGGGCCGGCAGGTTGATCTCGTTGATGCCGGTACGTGGGCCGCTGGACAGCAGGCGCAGGTCGTTGCAGATCTTCGACAGCTTCACCGCGGTACGCTTGAGCATGCCGGAGAACAATACGAAGGCGCCCATGTCGGAGGTGGCTTCGATCAAGTCCGCCGCCGGCACCAGTGGCTGGCCGCTGATGGTGGCCAGGCGTTGTACGGCCAGGGCCTGGTAGCGCGGGTCGGCGTTGATGCCGGTGCCGATGGCGGTGCCGCCCAGGTTCACTTCGGTCAACAGCTCCGGCGCCAGGGTTTTCAGGCGGGCCAGGTCTTCGTTGAGGGTGGTGGCAAAGGCGCGGAATTCCTGGCCGAGGGTCATCGGCACGGCGTCTTGCAACTGGGTGCGGCCCATTTTCAGTACATGGTTGAACTCGACACCCTTGGCGGCGAACGCCTGGATCAGGCTGTCGAGGCTGGCCAGCAGCGCGTCATGGCCCAACAGCAGACCCAGGCGGATCGCGGTCGGGTAGGCGTCGTTGGTCGACTGCGCCATGTTCACGTCGTTGTTCGGGTGCAGGTACTGGTACTCGCCCTTGTTGTGGCCCATGGCCTCCAACGCGATGTTGGCGATGACTTCGTTGGCATTCATGTTGGTTGAAGTGCCAGCGCCGCCTTGAATCATGTCCACCACGAACTCTTCGTGGAAGTCGCCGCGGATCAGGCGGGCACAGGCTTCGCTGATCGCAGCGTGCTTGGCTTCGCTGAGCTGGCCCAACTCGCGGTTGGCGTCAGCGGCGGCTTGCTTGACCATTGCCAGGCCGACCACCAATTTCGGGTAATGCGAAATCGGAACGCCCGAGAGGCGGAAGTTATTCACCGCTCGCAGGGTCTGGATGCCGTAATACGCTTGAGCAGGTACTTCGAGTACGCCAAGCAGGTCTTTTTCTGTGCGGAATGATGCAGCGGAGGACATGACGGAAATCATCTCGATATGGACCCGGAACTGGCCGGAACGCTGTGAATGCTAGGCTTGTGGAAGTTTTTGGGCCAATGCTGTTAAACACTGGCCTATGCACAAACGGCATAATAGGCGTGTGACCCGGCTATCATGGCGGGCGTGTGTGCCAAAATGGTGCATACCCGTGGGAGGAACTGATGAACCTTGAGAGCAAATGGCTGGAAGACTTCAGCGCCCTGGCGGCGACGCGCAGCTTTTCCCAGGCTGCTGAGCGGCGCTTTGTCACCCAGCCGGCGTTCAGTCGACGTATCCGCAGCCTCGAAGCCGCGCTGGGCCTGACCCTGGTCAACCGCTCGCGCACGCCGGTGGAATTGACGGCTGCGGGGCAGTTGTTCCTGGTGACCGCGCGCACGGTGGTCGAGCAGCTCGGTGAAGTACTGCGCCATTTGCACCATCTGGAAGGCGGGCAGGGCGAAGTCATGCAAGTGGCGGCGGCCCACTCCCTGGCGCTGGGCTTCTTCCCGCGCTGGATCGCGCAGTTGCGCAACGAAGGTCTGAACATTGCCACCCGGCTGGTCGCCACCAACGTCGGTGATGCCGTGCATGCCCTGCGCGAAGGCGGCTGCGATTTGATGCTGGCGTTCTACGACCCCGACGCGGCAATGCAGATGGACCCGGAGATCTTCCCGTCACTGCACCTGGGCAATACCGAAATGCTCCCGGTGTGCGCCGCCGATGCCGAGGGCAAACCACTGTTCGACCTGGAAGGTGAAGGCAGTGTGCCGCTGTTGGCCTACAGCGCCGGGGCATTTCTGGGGCGTTCGGTGAACCTGCTGTTGCGCCAACGTGCCCTGCGCTTCACCACGGTTTACGAAACCGCGATGGCCGACAGCCTCAAAAGCATGGCCCTGGAAGGCCTGGGCATCGCCTGGGTGCCGCAACTGAGCGTGCGTGCCGAGTTGGCCCGGGGTGAGCTGGTGGTCTGCGGCGGTCCGCAGTGGCATGTGCCGTTGGAGATTCGTTTGTACCGCTGTGCCTTGGTGCGTAAGGCAAACGTGCGGTTGTTGTGGCGCAAGCTGGAAGGTGGAGCCGCGCAGAATACGTGAGTCCAGCACCGCTTAACTGTGGGAGGGGTTTTGTGGGGTTTTCGCTGACTCTTAAGTCAATAAAACCGCCGGTTTGCGCCGCTAGACAGATGGTCATTCCAGGGGCTGTTTATCTGCGTTATTACGGTATACTGCGCGGCCTTCGGCCGGTCCAACCGGCCAAATTTCGTACACCAAGCCACGCCGGATTTCCCGCGTGGCTTGTTGTTTTTTGACGCGCCTGCGGGCGCCCAGAGAGAAGAGGCACGACGATGAGTGCATTGGTTGGCGTGATCATGGGCTCCAAGTCCGATTGGTCCACCCTTAGCCACACCGCCGATATGCTGGAAAAACTCGGCATTCCGTATGAAGTGAAAGTGGTCTCTGCCCACCGCACCCCGGATTTGCTGTTCCAGTATGCCGATGAAGCAGAATCCCGTGGCATCGAGGTGATCATCGCCGGTGCCGGCGGTGCAGCGCACCTGCCAGGCATGTGTGCGGCCAAGACCCACCTGCCGGTACTCGGCGTGCCGGTGCAGTCGTCGATGCTCTCGGGCGTGGATTCGCTGTTGTCCATCGTGCAGATGCCGGCCGGTATCCCGGTGGCGACCCTGGCGATCGGCAAGGCCGGCGCGATCAACGCCGCCTTGCTGTCCGCCAGCATCCTGGGCGCCAAGCACCCGCAGTTCCACGCGATGCTGAAAAAATTCCGTGCTGAGCAGACAGACAGCGTGCTGGACAATCCAGACCCACGTATCGCCTGAGGTTGTTGACGATGAAAATCGGTGTAATCGGTGGCGGCCAACTGGGTCGCATGCTGGCCCTGGCGGGAACGCCGCTGGGGATGAACTTCGCTTTCCTGGACCCGGCGCCGGATGCCTGTGCGGCCGCGTTGGGTGAACACCTGCGCGCTGACTACAGCGACCCGGACCACCTGCGCCAACTGGCCGAAGAAGTCGACCTGGTGACCTTCGAGTTCGAAAGCGTCCCGGCCGAAACCGTGGCCTTCCTCTCGCAGTTCGTGCCGGTCTACCCGAGCGCCGAAGCCTTGCGCATCGCCCGTGACCGCTGGTTCGAGAAGAGCATGTTCAAGGACCTGGGCATTCCGACCCCGGCCTTCGCCGATATCCAGTCCCAGGCGGACCTGGACGCCGCCGTCGCCAGCATCGGCCTGCCGGCCGTGCTGAAAACCCGTACCCTGGGTTACGACGGCAAGGGCCAGAAAGTCCTGCGCACCGCCGCCGATGTGGTCGGCACCTTCGCCGAACTGGGCAGCGTGGCCTGCCTGTTGGAAGGCTTCGTGCCGTTCACCGGCGAAGTTTCGCTGATCGCCGTGCGTGCCCGCGATGGCGAGACCCGCTTCTACCCGTTGGTCCACAACACCCACGACAACGGCATTCTCAAACTGTCCGTGGCCAGCACCGACCATCCGTTGCAGGCCCTGGCCGAAGACTATTCCAGCCGTGTGCTCAAGCAGCTGGAATATGTCGGCGTGATGGCGTTCGAGTTCTTTGAAGTCGACGGTGGCCTGAAGGCCAACGAAATCGCCCCGCGTGTGCACAACTCCGGGCACTGGACCACCGAAGGCGCCGAGTGCAGCCAGTTCGAGAACCACCTGCGCGCGGTGGCGGGCTTGCCGCTGGGCTCCACAGCCAAGGTGGGCGAGAGCGCCATGCTCAACTTCATCGGCGTGGTCCCGCCGGTTGAAAAAGTCATCGCCATCGACGACTGCCACCTGCATCACTACGGCAAGGCTTTCAAGACCGGGCGCAAGGTCGGCCACGCCAACCTGCGTTGCCAGGACCGCGCGACGCTGCAAGCGCAGATCCTCAAGGTCGAAGCGTTGATCGCCGAGCAATAATCCCGGGGGCGGCGGGAACCATTGGTGGCCGCCGTCTCTCTGATTGCAGGATGATAAAGCCTGGCTAGGCTTTTTCATGACTCACATTCAATCAGAGGGAAATGCCATGGGTATCATCGGAACCATCTTTATCGGCCTGATCGTCGGCCTGCTGGCGCGTTTCCTCAAGCCCGGCGACGACAGCATGGGCTGGATCATGACCATCCTGCTGGGTATCGCCGGCTCCCTTGCCGCCACCTACGGCGGTCAGGCACTGGGTATCTACCAGGCAGGCCAGGGCGCGGGTTTCATCGGCGCATTGGTAGGTGCCATTGTGCTGCTGGTGATCTACGGCCTGATCAAAAAGAACTAATCGAGCGACAAAGTCCTCTGCGCTGCGCAGGCGCAGAGGGCTAGAATGCCGGCACTGTTTACCTTGTCGAGCTCCTCCATGCGCCGTCTCCTCTTGATGTTTCTCCTGCTGGGCCCAGGCCTGGCTCATGCTGGCGAACTGCCGGAAACCGACTGGCTCGACCTGATGCCGCTGTCGGACCAGAAAGCCCTCGAACAAATGCCGGAAATCGACCACAACTCCCCCGAAGCCCAGGGCACCTTTACCGACAAAGGTGGCTTGAAGCAGAGCAAAGGGTTGCCGGCGGTGATGTATTCCACCAAGACCGTGGCCGCCATGAACGGCAAGAACATCCGCATCGGCGGTTACCCGGTGCCCTTGGAAACCGACGCCAAGGGCCGCAGCACCCTGTTTTTCCTGGTGCCGTACCCAGGCGCGTGCATCCACGTGCCGCCACCGCCGCCGAACCAATTGGTGCTGGTGCGTTACCCCAAGGGGTTGAAGCTGGATGATATCTACACGCCGCTGTGGGTCACGGGCACGTTGAAGGTGGAGACGGTCAATAACGACCTGGCCGATGCGGCGTATGCGCTGGATGCGGGGAAGGTGCGGGTGGTGAAGGAGTCGGATCTCTAAACCACAACACCGACCAATGTGGGAGGGAGCAACACCCCCTCCCACATTTTGATTGGGTTTACAAAGCGCTACTGGTGATGCTCACGCCCAAGGTGTGGCTTTCGCCCGGCGCCAGCGTCACCACGTCATCCAGCACATTCGCCGTCTCGATGCACAGCATGCCCTGCCAGCCGTCGTCGGCCATGTCGTCGAAGGCCTTGGCACGTTCGGTCCAGGGGTTCCAGATCACGGTCGAGTGGGAGCCTTCGCTGCTGAGCCGGACGCGCCGCTGCCAGTCGTTATCGACGATGTGCAACTGCGCGGGGGTGTCGAGGTAGATGCGGTCGGTCTCGGCGCCGAAGTGCAGCGGCCCAGCCTGTTGCCGGGTGGCCCAGCCGTCGGCGGTATCGATATACGCAAGCCCGTCCAGGCCCTCGACCTTCACGTTGCGCACATCGCTCACGGCGAAGTAGGTGTGCAACGCCTGGCTGAGGGTCACGGTGTCGGTGCCACGGTTATGACTGGTCAGGCCGATGTGCAGGTGATCGTCCAGGCGCAGGCTCAGCTTCAGGTCGACCTGATGCCGCCAGCCGGGGAAGCCGCCCGCGGGCACGGGGAGCACCAGGTCGACGCGCAGGGTGTCACCTTCGAGTTCGGTGGCGGCCAATTCCCAGAGTGCAGTACGCACGAAACCGTGGGCGCCCGCGGGCTGGTCGCTCTGGCGCATGGCCTGCACGCTGTGCGGGTTTCGATCGAACACGCCGAACCACGGCCAGCACACCGGTACGCCGGTGCGGATGCCTTTGCCAGCCTTGAAGACGGCTGCCTTGTTCGGCCAGATCAGCGGCTGTTCGCCTGCGCGTTGGTAACTGAAGAGGTGCGCGCCCTGTTGGGCCACCATCAGCTCGGCGCCGTTGTGGCGGATGCGCCAGCAGTCCAGCTCGTCGATTTTCACGGATTCAACGTGGGGCGTCGGCATAACAAAGCACTCTTAATAGCAGGCAATGGGGCAATTGACCGTCAAAACCCGGCGAGGTTTAACGCGCTCGCGACGGTACCGAACGGGTGCGGCCGCTGCCATCGATGGCGACGAACACGAACACCGCCTCGGTGACCTTGCGCCATTCGCTGGACAGCGGGTCGTCGCTCCACACTTCGACCATCATCTGGATCGAGCTGCGGCCGATTTCCAGGGCCTGGGTATAGAAGGACAATTGCGCGCCCACGGCCACCGGCACCAGGAACGCCATGCGATCAATGGCCACGGTGGCGACACGCCCGCCTGCGACCTTGCTGGCCATGGCCGTACCGGCCAGGTCCATCTGCGAGACCAGCCAGCCGCCGAAGATATCGCCGAAACCGTTGGTTTCACGCGGAAGCGCGGTGATTTGCAGGGCGAGATCGCCTTGTGGGATGGGATCTTCTTGTTCGAGTTCGATCATGCCGAGGGTGCCTCTGAGCCGTGACGCTTCATGGGTGTTTCAAATGGATAGCCGTCTTGTAGAAAAACATTTCAGCACCAACGCACGACGCGAGCTGTGTTTCTCGTAAGGCGTACTAAAGGGAAACTCTGCCAAACCGGCTGGATGGCACCCAACGGCGTTTTGGCACAGCAGCCCCTCAAGACTGCGGGTCTGGCGCTTGCAGGGGCCGAGTATATCGAGACGCTGGCGTCGCGACGACCTCTCGGCGCTCATTTGGTCGGTAAATAGACGCTGTAACGGAGCTTTTTCCGGCAACTGTTCTCCTGCCCTGGTTGACCGACTCCCTGCGCCGTGAATAGTTCACCGCGCTGCGCTATCAACCGTTCGACGCTGTGCTTTTTCCGGCGATTTGCTATCTTGCCAGACCGCCGCAAGTCCAGGGCGTGCCGTCTTTATTACGCTGATTACTATAAGAGAAGCCTTGCCATGTCCTCCGTGCCCGCAAGCAGTGCGCAACCGTCGCGCCCGCTGACCCGCAACGACTACAAAACCCTGTCGCTGTCTGCCTTGGGCGGGGCGCTGGAGTTCTACGACTTCATCATCTTCGTGTTTTTCGCCACCGTGGTCGGAAAACTGTTCTTCCCCGCCGACATGCCCGAGTGGCTGCGCATGATGCAGACCTTCGGCATCTTCGCCGCCGGTTACCTGGCGCGGCCCCTGGGCGGCATCATCATGGCGCACTTCGGTGACCTGCTGGGGCGCAAGAAAATGTTCACCCTGAGCATCTTCATGATGGCCGTGCCGACCCTGATCATGGGCCTGCTGCCGACCTACGCGCAGATCGGCCTGTGGGCGCCGATCCTGTTGCTGTTGATGCGCGTGATCCAGGGCGCGGCGATCGGCGGCGAAGTCCCGGGCGCCTGGGTGTTCGTCTCCGAACACGTTCCGCCACGCCACATCGGCTACGCCTGCGGCACCCTGACCAGCGGCCTCACCGCCGGCATCCTGTTGGGTTCGCTGGTGGCCACCGCCATCAACACGCTCTACAGCCCGGAGCAGGTCTCCGATTACGCCTGGCGTATCCCGTTCCTGCTCGGCGGTGTGTTCGGCCTGCTGTCGGTGTACTTGCGCCGCTGGCTGCATGAAACGCCGATCTTCGCCGAGATGCAGCAACGCAAGGCTCTGGCCGCCGAACTGCCGCTGCGCGCGGTGCTGCGCGACCACCGTGGCGCCATCGTGCTGTCGATGCTGCTGACCTGGCTGCTGTCGGCCGGCGTGGTAGTCGTCATCCTGATGACCCCGACCGTGCTGCAGACCCTCTACCACTTCAGCCCGACCGTTGCGCTGCAAGCCAACAGCCTGGCCATCGTGACCCTGAGCCTGGGCTGCATTGCCTCCGGCGCCCTGGCCGACCGCTTCGGTGCCGGCCGCATACTGGTGGTCGGTTGTGCACTGTTGCTGGCGACCTCCTGGACGCTGTATCACAGCCTGCTGGACCACCCTGACTGGCTGTTCCCGCTGTACGCCCTGACCGGCCTGTTTGTCGGCACCATCGGCGTGGTGCCCTACGTGATGGTGAAAGCCTTCCCACCGGTGGTGCGCTTCAGCGGGTTGTCGTTCTCCTACAACGTGGCCTATGCCGTGTTCGGCGGGCTGACGCCGTTGGCGGTGTCGCTGCTGATGAAAGAAAGCCCGATGGGCCCGGCCTACTACGTTGCCGTCCTGTGCGTGATGGGGATGGGGGTGGGTGGGTATCTGTGGAAGCGCGGCAGGTAATCAGCTATCTGAAGATCGTTCCTACGCAGTTGCGTAGGAGCGATCATAAATTACAGAGTGTTTCCGAATCATCGTTTCAACCGCCCCGACGTCCTCGCCACCCCCGTTTTTTCGGCACTTGCCGCTTCTGGCCGCTTTTTCCCCCAATACTGGCCTTTCATCTAATTGTCATATTCCAGACATAGAGTGTTCACACGGCCTATCAATACTTGGCCCCGATCCAACTATCCCTATCTGCTAGGAGTAAGGCATGAAACTGAAGCGTTTGATGGCGGCAATGACTTTTGTCGCTGCTGGCGTTGCGACTGCCCACGCGGTGGCCGCTGGTGTTGACCCGGCTATTCCGGCTTATACGAAGACCACTGGTGTGTCGGGCAACTTGTCCAGCGTCGGTTCCGATACCCTGGCTAACCTGATGACCCTGTGGGCCGAGGGTTACAAAAAGGAATACCCGAACGTCAACATCCAGATTCAAGCTGCTGGTTCTGCCACTGCGCCACCTGCGCTGACTGAAGGCACCTCCAACCTGGGCCCGATGAGCCGCAAGATGAAGGACACCGAACTGGCGGCCTTCGAGCAGAAGTACGGCTACAAGCCAACCGCTATCCCGGTTGCCGTGGATGCCCTGGCCGTGTTCGTGCACAAGGACAACCCGATCAAGCACCTGACCATGGAACAAGTCGACGCGATCTTCTCCTCGACTCGCCTGTGCGGTGCCAAAGCCGACGTCAAAACCTGGGGCGACCTGGGTGTGACCGGCGACCTGGCCAACAAGCCAGTGCAACTGTTCGGTCGTAACTCGGTATCCGGCACCTACGGCTACTTCAAAGAAGAAGCCCTGTGCAAAGGCGACTACAAGCCTAACGTGAACGAACAACCAGGCTCGGCTTCGGTCGTGCAGTCGATCAGCTCCTCGCTGAACGGCATCGGTTACTCGGGCATCGGCTACAAGACCGCCAGCGTGAAGACCGTGGCCCTGGCCAAGAAAGGCAGCACTGACTTCATCGAAGACAGCGAAGAAAACGCCCTGAACGGCAAATACCCGCTGTCGCGTTTCCTCTACGTTTACGTCAACAAAGCCCCGAACAAGCCGCTGGCACCGCTGGAAGCCGAGTTCGTGAAGCTGGTTCTGTCCAAGCAGGGCCAGGAAGTTGTGGTCAAGGACGGCTACATCCCACTGCCAGCCAAAGTTGCCGCCAAGGCACTGGCTGACCTGGGTCTGAAAGAAGGCAACTAAGTTGCTGGGCCGGGTAAAACCGGCCGTTCTGTAGGAGCGGGCTTGCTCGCGAAAGATGATAGAGCACTGCGTTTATTCAGAAGCAGCGCGTTATCGTTAACGCTCTTCGCGAGCAAGCTCGCTCCTACAGAAACTCCTAATTTTTAGTCCGCTGCCGGCTTTGCCATGCGGCGGATTTCTTGCGTCACTGCATTGTCATCTTTCTGTCATACAGGACCGCTAGGGTGTGCGCATGAATGATCTGGCCAATTCCACTATGACGACGACTTCTCCCCCCAAGCGTATTGACTTCAATACGCCTGAGTTGCAACGCAAGCGCCGCATTCGCGCGCTCAAGGATCGCCTGACCCGTTGGTACGTGCTGATCGGCGGCCTCGCCGTCCTCGGCGCTATCACTCTGATCTTCTTCTTCCTGGCCTACGTGGTCGCGCCCTTGTTCCAGGGCGCCTCGCTGACCAAGGAAGCCGCGCTGACACCGGCGTGGATACAAGACGCGGGCAAGCCGTTGATGATCTCGCTGGAAGAACAGAACCAAGTCGCCATGCGGGTTTCCGACAAAGGCCAGGCGCTGTTCTTCGACGTGAGCACCGGCGCCGAACTCAAGCGCATCGACCTGCCGCTGGCGGCTGGCGTCAGCGTCGTGTCGATTGGTAAAGACCAGCCGGGCAGCCCGCTGGTGATCCTCGGTTTGTCCAATGGCCAGTCCCTGGTGTTCCGCCACACCTACAAGGTGTCCTACCCGGACGGCAAGAAGACCATCAGCCCGGCCATCGAATACCCTTACGGCGAAACGCCGATCGTGCTGGATGACGCCGGTCGCCCGCTGGAACACGTCGCGCTGAACGTCACCGACACCTCGCTGGTGGTGGCCGGTTCGGCCGGTTCGCACTTGAACGTGCTGTCCCTGAGCCGTGAAGAAAACATGATGACCGGCGAAGTCACCAGCGAGCAGAAGCGTATCGAGCTGCCGCAGATGACCGAGCCGGTGAAGGCGATCTTCATCGACCCACGCCAGCAATGGCTGTACGTGATCAACGGCCGTGCCCTGGCCGATGTGTTCAGCCTGCGCGACAAGAGCCTCAACGGTCGCTATAAACTGCTGGAAGACGGCGACGCCGAAATCACCGCCAGCACCCAACTGGTGGGCGGTATCTCGCTGATCGTTGGTAACTCCAAGGGCGGCCTGGCCCAGTGGTTCATGGCCCGTGACCCGGATGGCGAACAGCGCCTGAAGCAGATCCGCACCTTCGAGATGGGCACTGCGCCCATCGTTGAAATCACCGCCGAAGAACGTCGCAAGGGCTTCACCGCCCTCGACGCTTCCGGCAAGTTCGGCGTGTTCCACAGCACCGCCCACCGCACCCTGCTGGTGGACCCGGTGGTCGATGGCCAGGGCGTGTTCGGCCTGTCGCCACGGGCCAACCGTGTGATCGTCGAAGCCGACGGCAAGCTGCAACCGTTGCTGCTGGACAACCCCCACCCGGAAGTGTCGTGGAGCGCGCTGTGGAGCAAGGTCTGGTACGAAAACTACGACGAGCCTAAATACGTCTGGCAATCGACCGCCGCCAACACCGATTTCGAACCCAAGATGAGCCTCGCGCCGCTGACCTTCGGTACGCTGAAGGCCGCGTTCTACGCCATGTTGCTGGCCGCGCCGCTGGCTGTTGCCGCAGCGATCTACACTGCGTACTTCATGGCGCCGGGCCTGCGCCGCAAGGTCAAGCCGGTGATCGAGCTGATGGAAGCGATGCCGACGGTGATCCTCGGCTTCTTCGCCGGCCTGTTCCTCGCGCCGTATGTCGAAGGGCATCTACCGGGGATTTTCAGCCTGTTGATGCTGGTGCCGATTGGCATCCTGGTGGCCGGTTTTATCTTCAGCCGCCTGCCTGAGTCCATTCGCCTGCGGGTTCCCGATGGCTGGGAAAGCGCGATCCTGATCCCGGTGATCCTGTTTGTGGGCTGGCTCTCGCTGTACATGAGCCCGTACCTGGAAACCTGGTTCTTCGGCGGCGACATGCGGATGTGGATCTCCCATGACCTGGGCATCACCTATGACCAGCGCAACGCTCTGGTCGTCGGCCTGGCGATGGGGTTCGCGGTGATCCCGAACATCTACTCCATCGCCGAAGACGCCGTGTTCAGCGTGCCGCGCGGCCTGACCCTGGGCTCTTTGGCCCTGGGCGCCACGCCGTGGCAGACCATGACCCGCGTGGTCATCCTGACCGCCAGCCCGGGGATTTTCTCGGCGCTGATGATCGGCATGGGCCGCGCCGTGGGCGAGACCATGATCGTGCTGATGGCCACCGGTAACACTCCGGTGATGGAGATGAACCTGTTCGAAGGCCTGCGCACCCTGGCGGCCAACGTCGCGGTGGAAATGCCCGAGTCGGAAGTGGGCGGCAGTCACTACCGCGTGCTGTTCCTCTCGGCACTGGTGCTGCTGTTGTTCACCTTCATCATGAACACCCTCGCCGAGCTGATTCGTCAGCGTCTGCGCAAGAAATACTCGTCGCTTTAAGAAAGGTAGAAGTCTGTGAAACAGAACTCCCTGAATGGATGGTTCAAGAGCGGCGCCCCCGGCGTCTGGATCAGCGGTGGCGCGGTGTCCATCGCGGTCATCATGACCCTTGGTTTGCTGGCTGTGATTGCGGTGCGTGGTTTGGGCCACTTCTGGCCGGCTGACCTGATCCAGGCCAACTACGATGTCCCGGGCCAGGCCAACCATATCGTCATCGGCGAAGTGGTACAGAAAGAAGAAGTGCCGCGCGAGCGCCTGAAAAGCGCTGGCCTGCCCGTGCCCGACGTGGGCCCGGAATTCATGACCCGCGAGTTGATCAAAGTCGGTAACCGCGATCTGAATGGCAACGACTTCACATGGATCGTCGGCGAATGGCTGAAGAACCAGACCAAACCGCTGGAATTGATGACCATCGAGCGCCGTGAGTGGGGCAACTTCTACGGCACCCTGGTCAACGTCAAGCAGGATGGCAAGGTCATCGCCGAAGGCCAGGCTGCGTGGCCGGAGCTGCAGGCTCGGGTCGACCGCGTGAACAAGCTGGCGGCCCAGCTCAAGACCCTTGAGAAGTCCGATATCGGCGCGATCAACGCCGGTCTTGAACGTATCCGTCTGCACGGTCGCAAGCTGGAACTGGAAGGCAAGCTCGACGCCGCCGCCCAGGCCGACATGGACTCGGGCCGCGCCGAACTGAATGCCCGTTACCAGGACATCGAAGCGCGCCTGGCCGACCTGCACGCCCAATTCAACCGCGACGCCTTGACTGCCCGCGATGCGAACGGCAAGGAAGTCGAAATCGGCATCGGCAAAGTGGTCCACGCCTATCAGCCGAACGCCATGGGCACGATGACCAAGATCGGCTTCTACTTCAGCAAGGTCTGGGAATTCCTCAGCGACGACCCACGGGAAGCCAACACCGAAGGCGGGATCTTCCCGGCCATCTTCGGCACCGTGATGATGACCCTGATCATGGCGATGATCGTGACCCCGTTCGGCGTGCTGGCGGCGGTGTACCTGCGTGAATACGCCAAGCAGAACGCCCTGACGCGGATCATCCGCATCGCCGTGAACAACCTGGCGGGCGTACCGGCCATCGTTTACGGCGTGTTCGGCCTGGGCTTCTTCGTGTATGTATTGGGTGGCTCGGTTGACCGCCTGTTCTTCGCCGAAGCCCTGCCGGCCCCGACCTTCGGTACGCCGGGCCTGTTGTGGGCGTCGCTGACCCTGGCGCTGCTGGCGGTGCCGGTGGTGATCGTGGCTACCGAAGAAGGCCTGGCGCGGATTCCTCGCACTGTGCGCGAAGGCTCGCTGGCACTCGGCGCGACCAAGGCGGAAACGCTGTGGAAGATCGTGCTGCCGATGGCCAGCCCGGCGATGATGACCGGCATGATCCTCGCAGTGGCCCGTGCCGCCGGTGAAGTAGCGCCGCTGATGCTGGTGGGCGTGGTCAAGCTGGCCCCGTCGCTGCCGCTGGACGGCAACTACCCTTACTTGCACCTTGACCAGAAGATCATGCACCTGGGCTTCCATATTTATGACGTCGGCTTCCAGAGCCCCAACGTCGAGGCCGCAAGGCCGCTGGTATATGCCACCGCGCTGTTGCTGGTGCTGGTGATCGCCACGCTCAACTTGTCGGCGGTGTGGATCCGTAACCACCTGCGCGAGAAGTACAAGGCGCTGGACAGTTAATTGAAGTAAACGCGGACTAAATGTGGGAGGGGGCTTGCCCCCTCCCACACTAGACCACGATATACGCAGAATTTGAGTAAACCGTCCCCGGCGGTTCAACAACACGAATTGGTAGCACAGGGAGCATCCCATGCAACAAGAAACCCATTCCCATGGCATCAACATGTCTGCCCTGGGTCGTGACAAGCAGAGCCTGAGCCTGGCCCAGGAAACCGTGGCCATCGAAGTGCCGGGCCTGAGCCTGTACTACGGCGACAAACAGGCGCTGTTCGACGTCAGCATGAACATCCCCAAGCAGCGCGTGACCGCCTTCATCGGCCCGTCGGGCTGCGGCAAGTCCACGCTGCTGCGCACCTTCAACCGCATGAACGACCTGGTCGACGGTTGCCGCGTGGACGGTGCGATCAACCTCTACGGCAGCAACATCTACCGCAAGGGTGAAGACGTGGCCGAGCTGCGTCGCCGGGTGGGCATGGTGTTCCAGAAGCCCAACCCGTTCCCCAAGACCATCTACGAAAACGTGGTCTACGGCTTGCGCATCCAGGGCATCAACAAGAAGCGCATCCTCGACGAAGCGGTCGAATGGGCGCTTAAAGGCGCCGCGCTGTGGGACGAGGTCAAGGACCGCCTGCACGACTCCGCACTCGGCCTGTCCGGCGGCCAGCAACAACGCCTGGTGATCGCGCGTACCATCGCCGTGGAACCGGAAGTGCTGCTGCTCGACGAACCTTGCTCGGCACTCGACCCGATCTCGACGTTGAAAGTCGAAGAACTGATCTACGAGCTCAAGTCCAAGTTCACCATCGTCATCGTGACTCACAACATGCAACAGGCGGCGCGGGTTTCCGACTACACCGCGTTCATGTACATGGGCAAGCTGGTGGAGTTCGGCGATACCGATACCCTGTTCACCAATCCGGCGAAGAAACAGACCGAAGACTACATCACCGGTCGCTACGGCTAGGAAGCTGTGGTTCAGATTGCATTGACGCTGCGGTTCTCCGCACCTTTCCGGACGCTCCAAGGACGCCAACATGATTAGCAAAGAAGGCCTTACCCACCACATCTCCGCGCAGTTCAATGCCGAGCTTGAGGAAGTGCGCAGCCACCTCCTGGCGATGGGCGGGCTGGTGGAGAAGCAAGTCAACGATGCGGTCACCGCGCTGATCGAGGCCGACTCGGGCCTGGCCCAGCAAGTGCGCGAGATCGATGACCAGATCAACCAGATGGAACGCAATATCGACGAAGAATGCCTGCGCATTCTCGCCCGTCGCCAGCCGGCGGCTTCCGACCTGCGCTTGATCATCAGTATTTCCAAGTCGGTGATCGACCTTGAGCGTATCGGCGATGAATCCACCAAGATCGCCCGCCGCGCCATCCAACTGTGCGAAGAAGGCGAAGCGCCGCGCGGTTATGTGGAAGTGCGGCATATCGGTGACCAGGTGCGCAACATGGTGCGCGATGCCCTGGACGCGTTTGCCCGTTTCGACGCCGAACTGGCGTTGTCGGTGGCCCAGTACGACAAGATCATCGACCGTGAGTACAAGACCGCCCTGCGCGAGCTGGCCACCTACATGATGGAAGACCCGCGCTCTATCACACGGGTCTTGAGCATTATCTGGGTGCTGCGTTCGCTGGAGCGGATCGGCGACCACGCGCGCAATATCTCGGAGTTGGTGATCTATCTGGTGCGTGGCACCGACGTGCGGCACATGGGCCTCAAGCGCATGAAAGCCGAAGTTGAAGGATCTACCGATCAAATCCCTAATGTTCCGGGCGAATCTGACGATAAGTAAGGTTGCCCGAGATATTAACGCCCGGCCTTTGGTCGGGCGTTTTCGTTTGTGGGCGCTGATTTTTTTGTGCGTGGGGTGAAAGAAAGTCCCAACACAACTACAGAGTTTTGGCAAAATGCCATCAGTCAGGCGTTCTGCGTGCCGCGTTTTTATAGGATAAAGGGTCGATGAGTAAAGTCAGTGTATTGGTGGTGGATGACGCCTCGTTTATTCGCGACCTGGTGAAGAAGTGCCTGCGCAATTACTTCCCCGGGATCAAGATTGAAGATGCGGTGAACGGCAAAAAGGCCCAGGCCATCCTGATGCGCGAAACCTTCGATCTGGTGTTGTGCGACTGGGAAATGCCCGAGATGTCCGGCCTGGAGCTGTTGACCTGGTGCCGTGAGCAACCGCAGCTCAAAGCCATGCCGTTCGTGATGGTGACCAGCCGCGGCGACAAAGAGAACGTGGTGCAGGCGATCCAGGCCGGGGTTTCCGGCTACGTCAGCAAACCGTTCACCAACGAACAGCTGTTGACCAAGGTCAAGCACGCCCTGCACAAGGTCGGGCGCCTCGACGCCCTGGTCGCCAGCGCACCGACCAAGATGAACTCAGCGTTCGGCAACGACTCCCTGAGCGCCCTGACCGGTGGCAAGCCCGAAGCGGTCAAGGTCGCTCCTGTCGCGGCGGCTGCACCGAGCAAAGGCCTGCTCAACAGCCCGCCCGTGAAGGCGGCTGCCGCCGCTGCGCCCGCCAGTGGTCGCGGGCAGGGTCAGTTGCGCCTGTCCAGCGGCACCCAGCAATGCGTGATCAAGGGCCTGAGCATCAAGGAAGCGCTGCTGGTGGTCCGTCGCGGTGAGGTCCTGCCTCAGGTACTGGAAAGCGCGGTGCTCGACCTTGAGCAAGGCGACAACGCCGAAGTCGCGCGCCTCAACGGCTACCTGCACGCCGTCGTCGCCTTCGAGCCCAAGCCCGACAGCGACTGGCTGCAACTGACCTTCCGCTTTATCGACCAGGATGCGCAGAAACTGGACTACATCTCGCGGCTGATCGCGCGGGGTACGGCGCAGAAGCATTTTGTGCCGGGTGCCTGATTCACAGAACGCCACCTGTCCCCTGTGGAAGGGGGCGTGCTCCCGATGGTCTTTCATTCAACATCTTCGTTGGCTGAACTACCGCAATCGCGAGCAAGCCCGCTCCTACATGTGAAGTTCGTTGTTTTCAGTATCGGGTAAATCTCACACGGTCTTGTCATCAAGCCTTGCTAGCCTGCCATTCAGTCCCCCCGGCAGGTTCGCGTCATGCTCATTCGCCTACTGCTGCTCTGCGTATTGGCCACGGTTGCCACGTCGACCCCGGCCATGACCCTCTACAAATCCACCGACGTCAATGGCGAGGTGTTTTTCAGCGACCGGCAAACCCCCGGCGCCCAGGCGTTTGTGATCCGGGAGCGGGAGGCCGTGCGCGTGCAACGGCCGGTGCTCGACCGGCCAAGGCCCGGTTATCCCCAGCAGGCCTACCGCTACCCCTTGCCCTGGCGCGGCGGGCCGTTTCGCCTGAGCCAAGGCCCCAACGGCAGCTTCAGCCATACCGACGCCAAAAGCCGCTACGCCATGGACATTGCCATGCCCGAAGGCACGCCGATCATTGCGGCGCGCAGCGGCAGGGTGGTGAAGATCGAGAATGACCAGGCCGGGCGCGGCAACGATGCGTCAGGGAATTTCGTGCGGGTGCTGCACGATGACGGCACCCAGGGCGTGTACCTGCACCTCAAGCAAGGTTCGGTCAGCGTCAGGCCGGGGCAGCGGGTGGCGGTGGGCAGTGCGCTGGGGTTGTCGGGCAACACCGGCAACAGCAGCGGGCCGCACCTGCACTTTGTGGTGCAGCAGCGGACCGAGGCGGGGCTGGTATCGATCCCGTATGAGTTCAACCAGCCCGTGGGGGTATTGCCCAATTTTGCCTTGGGCAATTGACGGTCAGTCCAGCAGCAGGACCTTGGCCAGCACGATTTTCGGCCCTTTCATCTTCTTGATGATGATCCGCAGGCCTTCAACCTCGAGAACTTCTTCCTCTTCCGGCACCCGCTTGAGGGTGTCGTAGACCAGCCCGGCCAGGGTTTCCGCTTCGATGTGGTCGAGGTCGACGCCAAGCAGGCGTTCCACCTTGAACAGCGGCGTATCGCCGCGTACCAGCAGTTTGCCCGGCTGGTAGGCGAGGATGCCGCGCTCGGCCTTGCGGTGTTCGTCCTGGATATCGCCCACCAGCACTTCGAGCACGTCTTCCATGGTCAGGTAGCCGATGACCTTGCCGTCGGCTTCTTCCACCAGGGCGAAGTGCGCGCCGCCTTTGCGGAACTGCTCCAGCAACTGCGACAGCGGCATGTGCCGCGATACGCGCTCCAGCGGGCGGGTCAGTTCGGCCAGGTTGAACGACTCGGGGAGATGGTCCAGGTTCGCCAGTTCCAGCAGCAGGTCCTTGATGTGCAGCAGGCCGACAAACTCGTTGCGCTGTGCGTCATACACCGGGTAACGGCTGAATTTGTGGCGACGGAACAGCGCAAGGATTTCCTTGAGCGGAGCGTTGAAGTCCAGGGTCACCAGGTCTTCCCGCGAGTTGGCCCAGTCGACCACTTCCAGTTCGCCCATTTCCACGGCCGAGGCCAAGACGCGCATGCCTTGGTCGCTGGGGTCCTGGCCACGGCTGGAGTGCAGGATCAGCTTGAGTTCTTCGCGGCTGTACTGGTGCTCATGGTGCGGGCCGGGTTCGCCTTGCCCGGCGATCCGCAGGATGGCATTGGCGCTGGCGTTGAGCAGGTAGATTGCCGGGTACATGGCCCAGTAGAACAGGTACAGCGGCACGGCCGTCCACAGCGACAGCAGTTCCGGCTTGCGAATGGCCCAGGACTTGGGCGCCAGTTCACCGACCACGATGTGCAGGTAGGAAATCAGGAAGAAGGCGGAAAAGAACGACACGCCTTTGATCACTTCCGGCGACTCGACGCCAGCGGCGCCCAGCAGCGGCTCGAGGATATGCGCAAACGCCGGCTCGCCGACCCAGCCCAGGCCCAGGGAGGCGAGGGTGATACCCAGCTGGCAGGCCGACAGGTAGGCGTCGAGCTGGCGGTGGACGGTGCGCAGGATCTGCCCGCGCCAACCGTTGGTGTGGGCGATGGCCTCGACCCGCGTGGAGCGCAGTTTGACCATGGCAAACTCCGCCGCAACGAAGAACGCGTTGAGCAGTACCAGGATCAGTGCAAAAAGAATCATGCCGAAATCGGCGAAGAGTGTGGCGAGGGTGATACCTGGGGAAGGGTCCATGATGGGGTTTTGCGGGTTCCGTATGTTCAATAGGGGTGACAGGAGCGCCTGAAAGGCGGACACAAGTCGGCCAATGTAGCGGCTGGCGCAGCGCTTGCCTAGTGGTTGCTGCCTGGTGGAGCCAGGAATACCTGCTTTGGGACAATGCAATTCCAAATGTGGGAGGGGGCTTGCTCCCACATTTAGCGTTGTATTGTGTCCGGGCTATTCATCATTCACGACCATCCGCGAACGGGTTACCTGGGGCGGCGGAAAATGGCAGGTAAAGGTGCTGCCGTGGCCGAGCACACTGCTGATTTCCAGGCGTGCGCGGTGGCGCAGCAGCACGTGCTTGACGATCGCCAGGCCCAGCCCGGTGCCGCCGGTGTTGGAGTTGCGGCTGGAGTCGACGCGGTAGAAGCGCTCGGTCAGGCGCGGCAGGTGCTTGGCGTCGATGCCGATGCCGGAGTCTTGCACGCTCAGGTGCGCGCCCTGGGCGTCGGCCCACCAGCGGATGCGGATATTGCCCTTGTCCGGGGTGTACTTCACGGCGTTGAACACCAGGTTGGAAAACGCGCTGCGCAATTCGCCTTCGCTGCCTTTGAGCAGTACCGACGGGTCGGCTTCCAGGGTGATCTGTTGCCCGCGTTGGCCGGAGAGGGCCTGGGCGTCGTTCTTGATGGTCTGCAACAGGCTTTGCACCGCCACCGGGTGGTTATCCGACGGGTAATCGGTCGCCTCCAGCTTGGCCAGCAACAGCAGGTCATTGAGCAGGGTTTGCATGCGCGAGCCTTGCTGCTGCATCTGCTGCAGGGCGCGGCTCCAGCGCGGGTTGATCTCGTCGACGTTGTCCAGCAGCGTCTCCAGGTAGCCGCAGATCACCGTCAACGGGGTGCGCAGCTCGTGGGAGACGTTGGCAACGAAGTCCTTGCGCATCTGTTCCAACTGGTGGATGCGGGTTACGTCGCGCACCAGCATCAAGTGTTCGTTGTTGCCGTAGCGCGTCAGGTACAGCTGGATGCGTACGCGGTCGTTGGTGGGCGAGGGAATTTCCAGGGCTTCTTCGTAGTTTTCCTGCTCGAAGTATTCCTTGAAGCGCGGGTGGCGGACCAGGTTGGTCACCGGTTGGCCGCTGTCCTGGGGCGTCTTGAGGCCCAGCAGGGTCTCGGCGGCGCGGTTCCACCATTCGAGGTTGCCGTCGCTGTCGAGCATGATCACTGCGTCTTTCAGCGCGGCGGTGGACTCCTGCACCCGGTCGATCACCGCTTGCAGGCGCCCGCGTACCCGTTGGTCGCGGCGTTGCAGGTGGTAGATGCTGTCGAACACCTCGCCCCACAGGCCGTAGCCGTCGGGTGGCGCTTCATCGGGCTTGTGTTGGCGCAGCCATTCATGCAGGCGCAGCAATTGCTTGAGGGTCCAGCCCAGGTACAGACCAATGCCGACGGCCAGGCTCCAGCCGTATTGGCCGCTGATCAGGCCTACCAGCAAGCAGCCGGTGATCAACAGCAGCAGGTGGCGGATCAGCGTGCCATGCCAGTTTTGGTTCACTTGAACATGCGTCCTTGTCAGCTGTTAAGTCAGGCTCTTGCGTTCAGAAACCGGCTGGCTCAGCCCTTGGTGGAAAACCGATAGCCGGTGCCGCGCACGGTTTGTACCAGATTCTCGTAGGCATCGCCCAGGGCTTTGCGCAGGCGACGGATATGCACGTCCACGGTGCGCTCTTCCACGTACACATTGCCGCCCCACACTTGGTCCAGCAACTGGCCGCGGGTGTAGGCGCGTTCCTGGTGGGTCATGAAGAACTGCAGCAGACGGTATTCGGTCGGGCCCATCTCGGCGGGCTTGCCGTCGATGGTCACGCGGTGGCTGATCGGGTCCAGCAACAGGCCGCCGACTTCGATCGGTGCTTCGCCATCGGTCGGGCCGGCGCGGCGCAGTACGGCTTTCAGGCGTGCGACCAGTTCCCGTGGGGAAAACGGCTTGGTGATGTAGTCATCGGCGCCGACTTCCAGGCCCTGGATCTTGTTGTCTTCTTCGCCCTTGGCCGTGAGCATGATGATCGGGATGTCGCCGGTCAGCTCGTCACGCTTGAGGCGCCGCGCCAGTTCGATGCCGGAGGTGCCGGGCAGCATCCAGTCGAGCAGAATCAGGTCCGGTTTGCGGTCGACGATAATGGCATGGGCCTGCTGCGAGTTCTCCGCTTCCAGGCAGTCATAGCCGGCCATTTCCAACGCGACGGCGATCATCTCGCGAATGGGCGCTTCGTCGTCGACGATCAGAATGCTCCTGCCAACCATGCCTAAAATCCTCTTGTCATTTAACTGTCTTGCGCCGCATTAGATAACGGAATTATTGCAGTCGTGTGACAGTAATTTAGCTGCTCGCGCAATTCCCGCCTGCGTGGACTACGCTTTGGGTCCGAATCCTGACAACCACAAAAGGAAGGTTCCGATGACTTACAGTACTTTTTCCTGGAAGGCCCTGCTGGTCACGGCGGCGTTGACGCTGCCGACCCTGGCATTCGCGGCGGACCCCGCGACGACCAAAGACGGGATACTGGTCGATCACAACGGCATGACGCTCTATACCTTCGCCAAGGACGCCAATGGCAAATCCATGTGCAACGATAAGTGCGCCGCCAACTGGCCGCCATTGACGGCGGCGTCCACCGACAAGCCCATGGGCAAATGGACCGTGATCACCCGTGACGACCAGAAGAGTCAGTGGGCCTACAGCGGCAAACCGCTCTACACCTTCGTCATGGACAAGAAGGCCGGCGACATGACCGGTGAAGGCAAGATGGACGGGGCCTGGAAAGTCGCCAAGCCTTAGTTGGGCCCTCGCGATGAGGGGCCTGGCCCCTCATCGAAAGCCGTAATCCGCGACAATCCCGACAAAGATCGCCAACCCGGCCCAGTGGTTGTGCAAAAACGCCTTGAAGCACTTCATCCGGTCCCTGTCCCGGGTGTACCAGAATTCCCAGGCAAAACAGCCCGCCGCCGCCAGCAACCCCAGGTGGAACCAGCCGCCCAGCTCGAACCGCGCGCCGGCCAGCAACAGGCACGCCAGCGCCAGGCCTTGCAGGGTCAGAATGATCGCCCGGTCGGCGTCGCCAAACAGGATGGCGGTGGATTTCACGCCGATCTTCAAATCGTCGTCGCGGTCGGTCATGGCGTAATAGGTGTCGTAGCCCACCGTCCACAGCACATTGGCGATGTACAGCAGCCACGCGGCGGCAGGCAGGTTGCCGGTTTCGGCGGTGAACGCCATCGGCATGCCCCAGGAAAACGCCGCGCCCAGCACCACTTGCGGGTAATAGGTGTAGCGCTTCATGAACGGATAGCTCGCCGCCAGCGCCAGGCCGCCGAGGGACAGCAGGATGGTCGTCGCGTTGGTCAGCAGCACCAGCAGGAAACTGACGCCCATCAGCAGCGCGAAAAACACCAGCGCCTCTTTCGAGCTGATCTTGCCGCTGACCAGTGGGCGTTGCTCGGTGCGCTTCACGTGGCCGTCGACCTTGCGGTCGGCCCAGTCGTTGATCACGCAGCCGCCGGCGCGAGTGAGCACCACGCCGAGCACGAAAATCAGGATATTGATCAAGGACGGCGAGCCCTTGCCGGCGATCCACAGCGCCCACAGCGTCGGCCACAGCAGCAGGTAGATGCCGATGGGTTTGTCCATGCGCGTCAACTGAATGAAATCCCAGGCCCTGGGGTTCAGACGGTTCAAGGATTTGAGCAGGCGTTGATACATCAGCGGTTCTCCGGGTGGTCATGCACCGCGTGCCACAGGCTCGGCAGGAAGATTTCGGCGACCAGCACGCTCAGCGCCCCGCGATCGAACCGCGAGCGGCGCGCCCACAGCCCGTCGAGCTGATCGGCTGTGGGCAGCCATGGGCGCGGGTAATGGCAGACCTCGATCGCCCGGCGCGTGAAGGCGCGGTCGCAGAACAGCAGCTCGCCCAGGGAGCGGCTCCCCAGCTCGTCCATATGCAACCCGTCGCCTTGCAACGCACTGCGCGACGCCACGCTGCGGGCAAACACCCACGGCTGGCCATGCCCGCGCAAATACACCTCGCGCACCCAACCGATGCTGGCCTGGGGCAGGTCAAGCGCCGCGCACTCATCGTCGCGCAACGGCTGCCAGCCTTCGCACAGCGGCGTCACGCTGAAACTGTCGCTGGACAGCCCCGTCAGGCGCCGCGTCAGCGAGCCCTCGTCGAACAGCCAGTCAAGGGTCAACGGCGCGGGCAGGGGGCTCAGAAGGCTCTGGGTCAGCCATTGGCAAGCATCGGGAAGGGCGATTGAGTGCGGCACGGTGCGTCAATATTGGCAGCAAAAGAGGCGGCGAGCTTACCATGGCGTCCGGCTCTTTTGCCGGGCTGAACCGGTGCCTTGTGTCGATCGTACTTGCATCTGCAGGCCCCGATCAGTACAAAACGCGCTGAGCCGCACGGCAACGCGGGATCTATCGACCGTCGGCCAACCTGCCTGGACCCTGAGGAAGCAAGTAAATGAAGAAGTGGCAATGCATAGTCTGCGGCCTGATCTATGACGAGAAAGACGGCTGGCCGGACGACGGAATCGCTCCGGGTACCCTGTGGGAGGACGTTCCGGAAGACTGGCTGTGCCCGGACTGCGGCGTGGGCAAAGTGGATTTCGAAATGATTGAAATCGCGTAATCGCGAATTTAAGAAACGTACTACAAGGAGAAAGGAATGAACGCACCTGTCGTGATCATCGGCACAGGGCTCGCCGGTTACAACGTGGCCCGCGAGTTTCGCAAGCTCGACAGCGATACCCCGTTGTTGCTGATCACCGCGGATGATGGGCGCTCCTACTCCAAGCCCATGCTCTCCACCGGCTTTGCCAAGAACAAGGACGCCGATGGCCTGAGCATGGCTGAACCCGGTGCCATGGCCGAGCAACTCAAGGCCGAGGTACGCACTCATACCCGTATCACCGGTATTGACCCGGGCCACAAGCGCTTGTGGATCGGCGAAGAAGCGGTGACTTACCGCGACCTGGTCCTGGCCTGGGGCGCGGAAACCGTGCGCGTGCCGGTCGAAGGCGACGCCGCGGAGCTGATTTTCCCGATCAACGATCTTGAAGACTACGCCCGCTTTCGCGCGGCAGCCGTAGGTAAACGCCGCGTGCTGCTGCTTGGCGCCGGCCTGATCGGCTGCGAATTCGCCAACGACCTGATCCTCGGCGGCTACGAAATCGACCTGGTGGCACCGTGCGAGCAAGTCATGCCGACCCTGCTGCACCCAGCGGCGGCCGCAGCGGTACAAGCCGGGCTGGAAGGCCTTGGGGCGCGCTTCCACCTGGGCCCGGTGCTCAACCGCCTGCAACGCAGCGCCGAAGGTCTGGAAGCGCACCTGTCGGACGGTGAAGTGATCCAGTGCGACCTGGTGGTCTCGGCCATCGGCCTGCGCCCGCGTGTCGACCTGGCCGCGGCTGCCGGCTTGCAGGTCAACCGTGGGATCGTGGTCGACCGCCACCTCAAGACCTCCCACGCCAACATCTATGCCCTGGGCGACTGCGCCGAGGTCGATGGCCTGAACCTGCTGTACGTCATGCCGCTGATGAGCTGCGCCCGCGCCTTGGCCCAGACGCTGGCGGGCAACGCCACGGCCGTCAGCTACGGGCCGATGCCGGTCACCGTGAAAACCCCGGTCTGCCCGCTGGTGGTTTCGCCACCGCCACGGGGCACCGAAGGCGTGTGGAGCGTCGAAGGGCAGGGCGCCGACATCAAGGCCCTGTGCCGCGATGCCAGCGGCCGCCTGCTGGGCTACGCGCTGACCGGCAGCGCCGTGATGGAAAAACTGGCGTTGAACAAAGAACTTCCGCCGCTGCTGGCGTAAATACCGGTCGTTCTGTCGGAATAACCCTATTTTTCACCCTAGAAAGGTCGCCACGAGACTGGCGCAGCGTCCGAGGGCATGCCATCCTCACTCCCGTCTGCCGCAGAGTAGAGCCTGCGGCGCCTTGGGCGCTGCTCCATTAGAGAGCAGCACGGACATAACAACAAAAAACCGTCAAAGAGGCTTCACTTATGCGTAAACCAGAACTCGCAGCCGCCATCGCTGAAAAAGCGGACCTCACCAAAGAACAGGCGAATCGCGTCCTCAACGCCGTTCTCGAAGAAATCACCGGCGCCCTGCACCGCAAGGACAGCGTCACCCTGGTTGGCTTCGGCACCTTCCTGCAACGCCACCGCGGCGCCCGCACCGGCAAAAACCCGCAAACCGGTGAGCCTGTGAAAATCAAGGCCAGCAATACCGTTGCGTTCAAGCCGGGCAAGTCGCTCAAAGACAGCGTCAACCCGTAATAGCGGTATCGTCTCGAAGGGGGCGGGGAGGTAGAAAAAGTGGGCACGCCGACTGGGTCGGGTGCCCATTTTTTGTGCGCGGGGAAAAGCAATCGAGGCGCAAGAAGGGGGCTCACGGCTTATACAGTTATTAGTATTAGCGGGGCAGAGTTTTTTATTGTTTGTAAAGGACGATTACTTACGCACTGGAACTTAATGGGTACGAGGCGCCACCTATTAGTCGAGATTGCAGGGACGCACTCAAGACTATTTTAAAGAGGTGTCTCAATGAAACTCACTGATCTAACTTATATTCCTCCAAATACTCCATCACCTCAGCCAACTGTGCCAGGAAACTCAGTTCCGTTGACGTCGGGTAATGGGCAGCAAACGGCTGACTCCTCGAAGATTGTATATGGTTCGAATGCGGGTAACGGAGGGGGTATTGAATATCCCACGACGAGTAATGAGAAAATAGGTGCTTCTGTGTTAAGTGGCGCTACTAAGGCTGGCGGAGGACGCAGGGGGGGAGGGTCAAGTGGACGTGGAGGTTCCGGAAGTGGATCCGGTACTCCGCCAAATGGGCAAGGAGGTTCGAATTCTCACGTAAATGGGCAAGGAGGTCCGAATTCTCAGGCAAATGGGCAAGGAGGTTCGAATTCTCACGTAAATGGGCAAGGAGGTCCGAATTCTCAGGCAAATGGATCAGGGGGCTCCAATCCGAGGTCAAATAGACAAGGAGGCTCCCATCCTCTGCCAAACCCCAAAGCCGCGTCACCTGGCATTAAGGATTCTTTCAAGACCACGCAAAATATTAACGATCTACACGATAAAAATGGGTTCCCGCCGCTCTCTTCTGAACTGGCGTCCAGCGCGCGCAACTCACTTATCAGTGGGGGGGTAAATTCACTGGTGAATATCCCCTTGAATGTGGGGGAACATTTGGCTTCCAAAGCCATCATCGATAGAATCGAAGCGCAAGCTGCAATGCCAGGCGCGGCAAAAAAGAACGCGGACGGCACGACCACGACCGTAGACCCGGCAGCAACAGAAAAGCAAAAAATAGACGCGCGCCTCGAAGACAGTGAAATAAAAACAGAGTTGATGGTCAACCAGATCCTTTCCATTAACGAAGGATCTGAGGCTAATGCGGTTAGTAAAAAATCGGAGGCACCAAAAGACACAGCCGGGCGCTTGACCAATCAAGAAAAAACCATGGATGGCATAGAAGCCCAGTTGCAAGACCTGGGTACACGATACGACCTTGTTTATAGACCGTATGAAGCGCCGAAGTCGTCGGATGCACCGACTGACAAGTCTCGTATGGATGCGATTGAACTGCGCCACAAGCACATGAACAGAATGATTAAAAGATTGATAACGCTTGTAGAATCGGATGTAACGTAGTTTCGATAGACTCTTGATTCAAGAGTGGAGAGTGGCGGATTTGTTTAGGCAAGTCCGCCTTTTAACTTTGAAGTGTTTTTCATACTGTGCAACTGAACCGCCATGTGGGTACGTAGCCTCATGGGCAGATTTTCTGACAAGCTGCATTGTTGTATTGCCGGATTTTGCGTCGAAGTCATCAACCTGGTGCCAGGTATAGTGTTTCTTGGCGCTTCTAGGAATACCTGGTTCTTTGTAGGCTTGAGTAAAGTCGCGCGATCTAGAGCCTTGCATCTTGATCGTCACGGTATTTCTGTGTGAGCCTTTTATCGGATACAGGTCACTGCTGCCAGTAAAGTCCACCCCTGCATACGCCAAGCCCCATGGATCGGCCCATCCAATTGGGTTTGGCGCGTATTGGTAAAGATTGAGGCCACCTTCCAACCCAATCGGATCCGGCGTCGTAAACCGCCCCACATCCGGATCATAAAACCTAAACGTATTGAAATGCAGCCCCGTCTCCCGGTCCATATGCTCCTGCAACAACCGCAGGCCATCCCACATGAACCGGGTTTCGCCCAGCGGATAGCCGTCGCGGCCATGCTCGGTTTTTTCAATACGCCGGCCCAGCGGGTCATAGGTCATCCTGAGCACGCTGCCGTTTTCATTGCGTACTTCAATCAGCCGGCTTTCGGCGTCGTAGGCAAAGCGCTGCACGCCGCGTTTGGCGCTGCGTTTTTCGATCATGCGGCCAAAGGCGTCGTAGCGGTAACGCTTGTCCTGGTAGGTCAGCAGCTTGTTATGCACCACCAGCCCGGCGCCGGGTTGCGGGCCGTCGAGCAGGTTGGCGGCGGCATGCTCGAACTGCTTTTGTGCCGGTGTAGGCAACGGTGGCGTGAGCGCAGGTACACGTGCGGTTAGTCGTAACAATATTGCTCTGTCAGGTCGCAGAGTGTATGAGGAGCAGCCAGTAATCGGGATGCAAGAGGAATATACCCCGGAATCATTTTTTGCTGTTCATCACCGGATCCGCGAGGTTTGTGTCGCCGTCATTCATGCGCTGCAAAAGTTTGACTGCTCGAGAGAAACCTTGAGCAGCGGAGCGCTCCAACCACTGCCGGGCTTGTTCAAAATTCTGTTCGACTATCCATCCATCAATGTACATTTTACCCAGATCAAACTCTCCATGGGCATCACCGGACTCAGCTCTGGGGAAGTGGAATTTCACCTCTTTAGAGATCGTATCAATTTCCCAATAGTCGCGCTTGTTTGCTTGGAAAAGGCGAATGGTTTGATCGTCCACCCATTCAACAGCGCCTAGCAGTGATTCGAAAAGTCCCAGCGATATGCCAATTCGTGTGGCAGTAAAAAACTCGGTTGGTGTGTTTTTGGGGCCTTGCACCAAGACGCCGATATTAATGTATCGATCCGTGCGCCAGGCGGCTGACGCGGTGAGCGTTTTAGCTGGGTTTTTCAGTGAGCGGCCTGAAGTACCGGAAAACTGATAGCCACGTTTGACAATCGCTGCATGAAGTTTATGTATTGGGTCGGTATCCCAACCTTTGAGAGTTGCTAATGATAGGAGCGCCTCATTGATATCGTCGATTAAGCACTGGCGAATAACGGCGTCTGTAGCTTCCGTCGGCAGGTCCTGTAAGCGCTTGAAAGGATGAGAGTAGGTGCAAACATTTGTAAGTGTCAGCTCTGCTTCCTCTGGCGCTTGCTGAAGAACCACTTTGGCAACTCCACCAGTAGAAAGCTTGCAAGTGGTCGTTAGAAGATAAATATAGAGTACGGCGGCCTCTCGAACGCTGTGAGCCTGCAGGCGGTCTGTAGTTGGAATAATTTCGAGTGTTGATAAATATTTGCTCATCAGAGTTTCTATCTCGTCGCATTTGGCAGTGAGTTGCCCACAGGATTAATCCCGACTTTTGGAAATGAAGGTGTTTGACCTGCTCGCTGAGCGGCTACTGAGTAGCCATTGACTCTACCTTGTTCAACTTTAAGAGCCTTGGTGCGTGTTACATTTTTTCTGATTATGGCGGACTCGTATTTATCAGAGCTCCCCCTGTTAAGTCTGCGTACCTGCGACTGCGCTCGGTAAGATTTCCCATTTTTGGAAATTTTCCCACCGCTGATACCATATTTGTACACCTGCCCAGTCGTTTTGTTACGAATGACGTATACATGATTTACCTTGTTATTTTGTCTGGAATTTCCGTTTGCAGCGCCGCAAGTTTTCCATCCCCATGGATCGATCCATGCAATCGGATTTGATGCGTATTGGTAGAGATTAAGCTCTCCGTCCAACCCAATCGGATCCGGCGTCGTAAACCGCCCCACATCCGGATCATAAAACCTAAACGTATTGAAATGCAGCCCCGTCTCCCGGTCCAGATACTGCCCCTGAAACCGCAAATTCTGCTCTTCAATGTAATAAGGCTCGCGCGCCTCTATCTAGCGTGTTACCCCATATCTGATACGTTACCTGCCAGGCCCTGTGTCTGGGGTCAACTTCCAAGCACCGCGCTTCACTTCAAATATATGTGGTTTGCCGTGGCTGTCTTTGGCAACAAACGGAAAATTTCCGCTGCTGCGCCTCCAATTCAAAAGTCTCATCGTAGATCTGGTGACGTGCGATTTTAATTGAGCCAATAGGATGGGTTCCTGCCATATATCAATATAGAACCTTGCTGTTAGTCCTGGGTTTATTAAGCGGGGTATTTATTTGATCTGTGATTTTAAATAAGTTTGCCTCATGTGATATAGTTGAAGTTCGTCGTTGTTTATTCCGGATTCTTAAGTTTGTCCGGAGGCAATTTTCGCACTTCCTTACGTATAGCGTTATAAATGCTATCGATTGGCTCCGACATCTGGATCTTTAATGCATCAAAGACCTCTTTTACACCTTTTTCGTGGTACTCAAGGTATTTTTCATAGCCTGTAGGGTCTTTGTTGATAGGTTGGCTGGGCATTCTCAAGGAGTAGCTCACTGCTTTATTTCTCTTAGATACCTCAGGGCCTGTAACATTTAGGTCCAGTAGCCCAGACACGCTTGAGTCCCTCAGGCTCAGCCAATAATTGTCACCATATTTTTTATCGAACACTTCGGTGTTTATTATCTGGCGTTCGAGTTGTTCTCGAATAATTCGGCTAACATGGTGCGATACATAAAAAACAGCAGCGGGATCTGGGAAAAGTCCGCTTATGGCGATAGGGTATGGGTTGCGCATTATTTATCCTCTCTTATTTGCCACATAGCGATTTAGGGCCTTTATAGCTCTTTTTGTTTCCTTCAGGAATCAGTCCGCCAGTTTTTTTGTAATGTGCATCCAATTTGGCAGTTTCGATGGTCTTGGCCGCCTGGGTCGTGCTTATGCCGCTTTCTAGAACGGTACCCTTAATCGTTTTACCAGGATTCAGCCGTTCTAATTTTTCTACTTGTTGGTGAAGTCTGGTCGGGTTGCCGCTGGATTTTGTTACACGGTTCATATCGGCCTTGCCGTACTTGTACAGCTCACCGTCTATTCGAATTTCGTACACACCGAAATTACCTGCAGCGCCGTTGGTGTTGAGATTAAGAAGTCCCCATGGGTCAATCCAAGAGATGGGATTTTGTGCGTATTTGTAGAGGTTGATTCCCCCCGTCAACCCAATCGGATCCGGCGTAGTAAACCGCCCCACATCCGGATCATAAAACCTAAACGTATTGAAATGCAGCCCCGTCTCCCGGTCCAGATACTGCCCCTGAAACCGCAAATTCTGCTCTTCAATGTAATAAGGCTCGCGCACCTCCTCCAGTGTGTTGCCCCACACCCGATACGTCGCGCGCCACACCGTTTCTCCATCTGTTTCGGTCAGTTGCTCCGGCAACCCGTTCAGATCGTTGTGGTAGTAGCGGATTTTCTGCAGCGGGCCGATGCCGTCGACTCGGGCCAAGGGTTCGTAGCCTTCGTCTTCATAGACATACAGGCTCGTCTGACTGTGTTTATGCTCCTGCAACAACCGCAGGCCATCCCACATGAACCGGGTTTCGCCCAGCGGATAGCCGTCGCGGCCATGCTCGGTTTTTTCAATACGCCGGCCCAGCGGGTCATAGGTCATCCTGAGCACGCTGCCGTTTTCATTGCGTACTTCAATCAGCCGGCTTTCGGCGTCGTAGGCAAAGCGCTGCACGCCGCGTTTGGCGCTGCGTTTTTCGATCATGCGGCCAAAGGCGTCGTAGCGGTAACGCTTGTCCTGGTAGGTCAGCAGCTTGTTATGCACCACCAGCCCGGCGCCGGGTTGCGGGCCGTCGAGCAGGTTGGCGGCCGCGTCGTAGGCGAAGGTTTCGCGCTGGCCGTGCAGGTTGTCCTGGCTGGCGATGATGCGGCCGGTGGCGTCGTAGTGCAGCAGTTG
>NZ_JALJRR010000079.1:0-312 GCF_024519615.1 Pseudomonas sp. Pse79 | reverse complement strand
GCCCGTTGGCGTCATAGCTGAATTGAGTGCGTTCGCCGAGGGCGTCGGTGATGACGTGCAAATAGCCGCGCTCGTCGTAGCGAAAGCGCGTGGGGTAGCCTGAGCAATCGACATGCTCGACCAGTTGCCCGAACGGGTTCCAGCGCAGCTTTTTACTTTTGCCGGTGGCGTCGATGATTTCCACTGCTTGGCCGAAGCGGTCGTATCGATAGCGCGTTGTCTGACCAAGTGGATCGATTTCGCTGACGCAGTTGCCGCGCGGGTCGTACCGGTATTGCCAGGCCTGTCCGGCGGCATCGGTTTCCACCAACG
>NZ_JALJRR010000078.1:0-332 GCF_024519615.1 Pseudomonas sp. Pse79 | reverse complement strand
TGGAAATCGCCAGGCCCAGCCCGCGCATGTTCAGCGGCGAGAGGAAGTTGTCGATCAGCAAGGCACACAGCAGGAAAATCGCCAGCGCCGCGAGCAGCATCGCCCAGTTGTCGAGCAGCGCGCGCAGGTCCAAGGGTTTGCGTGCCGTCGGCAACGCGTTGTGTTGGGTCGTCATAGTCGTCTCTCAGTTCGCCAGGCCACGCGGCAAGGCCAGTTGCAGCAAGTTGGATTCAGTGGCGTGTTCGCGCCGTTGTTCGCCGCGCAAAGCGCCTTCACACAGCACCAGAATGCGATCGGAAACCCCCATCACCTCCATCAAGTCGCTGGACACC
>NZ_JALJRR010000077.1:0-354 GCF_024519615.1 Pseudomonas sp. Pse79 | reverse complement strand
TACCTACGCCTGGGTCTTCAGCACCCGTTGCGGTAGTGGTCACAGCCACAGGCGCATCGTTGACCGGAGTCACGGTGATGGTGCCGTTGGCTGGAGCCGAAGTCAGCGGGCTGCCGCCGTCGGCAATACCACCGTCGGTCGCGGTGTAAGTGAAGTTGGCGGTGCCGTTGAAGTTCGCGTTTGGCTTGAAGTAAACGGTCGCTTCGCCGTTGACCGCATCAATAGCGCCGGTCACCGGTTTGGTCATCGCCGCGTCGGTGTAGAACGTACCGTTGGTAGGCGTGCCGACGGTGAAGGACTTCACGTCTGCCACGCCGTCTACGTCGGTGGCGCTCAGCTTGACCGCGATACCTA
>NZ_JALJRR010000076.1:0-365 GCF_024519615.1 Pseudomonas sp. Pse79 | reverse complement strand
GGCGTCGGCATGAGCAAAACCGGCGCGGATAAAGGCCTCTCACGATTATGTGAGTCTTTCGCCAATGCCCTGTTTCCTCCCGTCATCGACGCGTTTATCAGCAGCGGTTCGCCCAACGTATTCATCAACGGCAAACCCGCGGCGCGGGCGGCTGGCAAGATCGCGGATGTAATCGCAGCGCCAGAGGGTGAGCCTACTTATCTGGATATCGCTGAAGGCTTTTTCTCTCAGCTATGGCGCCCGACAGTCGCTACGCCGGCTTTGGGCGCCGTGCCTTGTCCTGGCGATAAAGTCGACTGCGATAAACACCCGCCGATGCCAGAGCAATACATGGCCGAGGGTTCCAGTCGCGTATTTATCAACGG
>NZ_JALJRR010000075.1:0-409 GCF_024519615.1 Pseudomonas sp. Pse79 | reverse complement strand
CCATGCTGTTCTGCCTGGCGTCGGGGCACTTCGACTTGTCGGTGGGCTCGGTGATCGCCTGCGCCGGGGTGGTGGCCGCGATTGTGATGCGCGACACCGACAGCGTCATGCTCGGCATCGGCGCGGCGCTGCTGATGGGCCTGATTGTCGGGCTGATCAACGGCATCGTCATCGCCAAGCTGCGGGTCAATGCACTGATCACCACCTTGGCGACCATGCAGATCGTGCGCGGCCTGGCCTATATCTTTGCCGACGGCAAGGCGGTGGGGGTGTCCCAGGATCAGTTCTTCGTGTTCGGCAACGGCCAGTTATTGGGCGTGCCGGTGCCGATCCTGATCACCATCGTCTGCTTCCTGTTCTTCGGCTGGCTGCTCAACTACACCACCTACGGGCGCAACACCATGGCCAT
>NZ_JALJRR010000074.1:0-415 GCF_024519615.1 Pseudomonas sp. Pse79 | reverse complement strand
GTGTCGGGCTGGCGGTGACGGCGCTGCTGACGTTGCGCGGCGGTGGCGCGAAGTTTTTCAGCAAGCTGCCGTGCATGGTGGTGGGCGGGCTGGTGTCGTGGGGCAGCAGCCAGGTGAGCAATGCCATTACCTCGGCGGTCGCCGGTTCGCCCAACCCGGTACACAGCGCCACGGGGGCGAAAATTCTCGACGGTGAAGACGACTTGGACTTCACCCTGCCTGGCCTGTTGCCGATCGAGTGGCAGCGCTACTACAGCAGTCGGGACGAACGCCGCGATGGCCTGTTCGGCGCCGGTTGGAGTGTGATCTACGAGGTTTTCCTCGAGATAGGAGGGCTTGCTGAGGGCGGCGAGCACCTGATCTACACCGACGAGCAGGCCCGGCAGATCGACATGGGCGTGATCCCCTTGGGCGG
>NZ_JALJRR010000073.1:0-452 GCF_024519615.1 Pseudomonas sp. Pse79 | reverse complement strand
GTGAAAGTAACGCTCAGTCTATCTTTCTATCACATACCCAAATTTTTAAAGAACGATCTAATCAAAGACTAGAAATCAACATTCACCATCATCACGATGGAATGCTCATTTCTAAGCTTTCAAACTTTAGAAGCAGTAGTGGTGGAGCCAAACGGGATCGAACCGTTGACCTCCTGCGTGCAAGGCAGGCGCTCTCCCAGCTGAGCTATGGCCCCGTATTTCTACAGGTTCCCACACAAAATTGGTGGGTCTGGGCAGATTCGAACTGCCGACCTCACCCTTATCAGGGGTGCGCTCTAACCAACTGAGCTACAGACCCAATTTCGGGCTGCTTCTTATCGTCTTCTTCAATGAATCAAGCAATTCGTGTGGGAACTTATGGAGCAGCTGATGTCGTCGATTAAGGAGGTGATCCAGCCGCAGGTTCCCCTACGGCTACCTTGTTACGACTT
>NZ_JALJRR010000072.1:0-467 GCF_024519615.1 Pseudomonas sp. Pse79 | reverse complement strand
AGCAAGCTCGCTCCTACAGTGGGGTCTAGGTGCCCGCGCTAGGCATGGGCACTGACCGGTAACTCTTGTAGGAGCGAGCTTGCTCGCGAAAAACCCGAGAGCGCCGCGGGGGGTCAGGTTTTCCGCGTTATCGTTGACGGTTTTCGCGAGCAAGCTCGCTCCTACAGTGGGGTCTAGGTGCCCGCGCTAGGCATGGGCACTGAGCGGTAACTTTTGTAGGAGCGAGCTTGCTCGCGAAAAACCCGAGACCGCCGCGGGGGGTCAGGTTTTCCGCGTTATCGTTGACGGTCTTCGCGAGCAAGCTCGCTCCTACAGTGAGGTCTAGGTGCCCGCGCTAGGTATGGGCACCGACCGGTAACTTTTGTAGGAGCGAGCTTGCTCGCGAAAAACCCGGGACCGCTGCGGGGGGTCTGGTTTTCCGCGTTATCGTTGACGGTTTTCGCGAGCAAGCTCGCTCCTACAGTGGG
>NZ_JALJRR010000071.1:0-494 GCF_024519615.1 Pseudomonas sp. Pse79 | reverse complement strand
CAGGTGCAATTCGGCTATGACAGCTATGGGCGGCTGCAAGCGCTGGTCAACGAGAACGGCGAAAGCTATCGGTTCGCGTGGGATGCCGGGGATCGGCTGACCCAACAACAAGACCTCGACGGCAGCGCCAAGCGCTACACCTACGACCGGCTGGATAACATCACGGCAGTGACCGCCGTTGCGGCGCCTTATGGCAATGGCTTGGCGATAGTTCCCGAGGAGCCACCGGCCCCCATCATTCATCGGCTGGAGCGCGATGTGGTTGGCCGGTTGATTGCCAAGACCACCGACGATGGCCGCACCGACTACAGCTACGATGCGGTGGACCAGCTAACCGCCGTCACCTTCACCGACTTGCAGGGCAATACCCAGGCTCTTGGTTTCGCTTACGACGCCCTTGGCCAGTTGCTTGCCGAACAGAGTTCAGCGGGCAATCTGCACCATCACTACGACGAACTCGGCAACCTGATCCAGACGCAACTACCGGACGGCCG
>NZ_JALJRR010000070.1:0-536 GCF_024519615.1 Pseudomonas sp. Pse79 | reverse complement strand
GCATGCAACGGAAACACATCCAAAAACAGCGTGGTATTGCCCATCGCCATCATCTCGTACGCATGTTGATAAAGCTGTTGCACGCTCGATAGCGGTTCACCCTCGCGCCACCAATCAACATCAGGCACCGGGTTATTACGGCTGGCCTGTTCATACTCCCGCAGGCGCCGCTCGTACTCCCGCAGCTTTGCCTGCCGTTCACGCTCCTCTGCGCTGAACAACCCCCAAACCCCTTTCCGGGCACTCCTTCGCAATTGCTCCGCCGCTTCAAATTCCGCCTGAATTTTCTCGATGGATTCTGCCGCGTGCAGCAAACCGCACCCCACTTGCTTGGAGGCAAACGCCGCAAGGCCCGCCCACTGAAAACGGTTGTCGAGGCGCCAGAGCTGGGCATACGCCGAGTTGATGAGCCGGTTGCGCAATCTGGGGTCGGCGATCAGCTTGCCGCCGGGGGCGATCACGTCTTCTGCCTGCTTCTGGTAGAAGCGCCAATTGCGCTCGCAGGCTGACTCGAGTATTTCGCTGAAAGCGGAAGG
>NZ_JALJRR010000006.1:134946-268936 GCF_024519615.1 Pseudomonas sp. Pse79 | reverse complement strand
CTCCGGTTTCAAACGTAAAGGATGTCTCCGGTCTGTACCGGGGCAAGCCCCCTCCCACCTTTGGATTGCGATCGACTCAGGCCAGGCTTAATGGTCGTGATCATCAGGGGCAAGCCCCCTCCCACACTCAGGCCGGTGTTGGCCCTGAATCAGGCGTAGTAGTCGACGGCGCTGGAGCCGATCACGGTGGACGTCACCGGCGCGACGGCCGCCGCCACTTCGGCGTGATCGGCAACGTCGCCGCTGTCACCCCGACCGCCACGGCCACTGACACCGTTCGCCTGGTTCTGTTGCTGTTGGCCCTGGCCCTGCCAGCCGCGGGATTGGTCGGACACGTTGACGTCGACCTGCCCCATGCCCTGCTGGGCGAACATCTCGCGCAACCGGCCGGACTGGCTTTCCAGCGCGTCACGCACCACGGCGTGACCGCTCATGAACGTGACCTGGGCCTGCTGGTCCGCTGTCATGTTGACCTTGATATCCAGGCGCCCGAGTTCGGCCGGTTGCAGCTGGATCTCCGCCGACTTGAGGTTGGCGCTGGACAGGTACATCACGCGGTTGACGATTTCCTCGGTCCAGCCGCTCTGGTGCATGGCCAGCGGTGCGTTGGTCACCGGCGGCAACGCGTTGGCGGTTTTCGGCGTGGCGGCCTGGGTCAGCGCGGCCAGGCGGTTGGCGAAGTCATCGACACGGGTGTCGCTGCTGGCACCCTTCAAATCCTTGAGGCCTTCTTCGATCAACCCGCCAAAGGCTTTGTCGCCGCCCTGGTCGGTGCTGTCCTTGCTGGCTTGCTGATCCACCATGTTAGCCAGGCCCGTGGCGAAGTTCTGCGCGACAGTCGGCTGGTCCTGGGACGTCGGCGCGGCTTTCTGCGGCGTCTGGCTGCTGGCCGACACATGGCCGCCCTGCTCCATCGCCAGGCGTACCGCCGGCAGGGCGTCCAGAGGGTCTGCCGCGGGATCGAAGGCTGGCTTGGCCGTATCGGTCACTGCCGGCGGTGTCGTGACCAGCGGCTGGGCCTTGTCATCCTTGGCGGCGGCCGGGGCTGGCGTTTCCACCGGCACCGGCACAGCAACTGGCGTGACCGTGACAATCAACGCGGGGTCAACCACCGGCGCAACCGTCGGGTCTGCCGCAGGCTGCTGCGCCAGGGCCGGGTCGGCGGGCGGGGTTTGATCACTGCTGGCGCTGTCGGCCGGCTTGGCCGGCGGGTCGGCAGGCAAGGGTTTGCCGCTATCGGCAACCGCTGGCGTACCGGCGGCAGGTTTATCGTTGTTCGCGACAGGCTTATCGTTGCCGGCAACCGGTTTGGCACTCGCGTCGGCAGGCTTGTCGCGCGTGGGTTTGGCCGAGTTGTCGTCGGCCTTGGCCGAGGGCTTCGAACCTTGGCTGGCGAACACCTGAGCAAAGCCAGGGCCCTTATCCCGTGGCTCCGCAGCCGCCGCCGGTGGATTGGCGGCAGGCGCTTGAGGCTTGGCCGCGGAGGCAGCCTGAAGGAGCGAATTAGGGGCGACTGGCATAGGTAAGGTCTCCACTGCATGGGGATCGGGGATGCAGTATCAGGAGATAGAGCAAGAGTCGGGCCAGCTCCTATCGAAAAGCCGTCCCGCGCCTGAAATTAAAGCTGAAAGCGCTGGCGCTCCGACTCATACAGCGGCTTGACCAGCGCAAACTCATGATCGATCTGATCGACCAAGGCCCCCAGGTCCGCCGCCGCCTCGACGGACTCAACCTCCAGGCGCTGGCACAAGTGCGCCAACCGCACCGCCCCGAGGTTGCCACTGCTGCCCTTGAAACTATGGGCGATAAGCGCCAATGCCTTGGCATCGTCGCGCGCCTTGCGCAGCGCTTCGACGCGCTTTTGCGAATCATCGAGAAAGGTATCGAGCAACTTGGGGTACTCGCCTTCCATGACTTCCTGCAAACCCGATAACACGTCCGGGTCCAGATGAACCTCAACCACTTGTTCGCTCCTTGATCAAGAATCGGCGGATTATGCCAGAGCCTCCCAGCAAAACTCCACGCAGACGCTACGCCCGCCGTCGGACCAGCGTACATCGCTGCTCAGTTGCCGTACCAGGCTCAAGCCGCGACCGGACAGGCGGTCGACATCCAGCGGGCGCGCCAGTACCTGTTCCACATCGAACCCGGGGCCGCTGTCTTCGATGCGCAAGCTCATCCTGCCGCCGGTAACGGTGGGCGCCACCTGCACCTGCACGCGCACATAACCGCTGTTGAGCCGCATCAGCCGTTCGTTGCGCTCGCGGTAATACTGCGCGAACCCTTCGGCATCGCGCTTGAGCCGCGAGTCCAGGCCCAGCACGCCATGCTCCAGAGCGTTGGAATACAGTTCGGCCATCACGCTGTAGAGCGCCCCGCTCTGCTCGCGCAGGCCGTGGATCTCGAGCAGCAGTTGCAACAGATAAGGCAGCGGGTTGTAACGCTTGAGGGTCTCGGCGCGGAATTCAAAACCCACCGACCAATCCAACGGGCACGACTGGCCGCTGTCGGCGTACAACGGCCCCGTCGCACGCATCGACTGGCCGGCCTGCAGGGTGATTTCGACCATGCTCACATCATCCCGCACCTCACCACGAAACGCCGCCAGAGCCTGCTCGATATCCTCGAACAGGCGGTCGGGCTCGCGATTGGCGGCAAACACCTGCTGCAAGCGCTCGGCGCCGAACAGCTGTTCGTTGGCGTCGGCGGTGTCCAGTACGCCGTCGGAGAGCAGAAACACGCGGTCGCCCAGGGCCATCGGCCAGACTTCGGTACGATCCTCGAACGCCTGCGCCGACAGCACACCCAACGGCAAATGCCGTGACACCAACGGTGTCCGCTTGCCGGTGGCGACTTCGTGTACATAGCCATCAGGCATGCCGCCATTCCAGACCTCCACCACGCGCCGCTGCGCGCTCAGGCACAACAGCGCGGCGCAGCAGAACATGTCCACCGGCAGGATGCGTTTGAGCTTGGCGTTCATCTCCCGCAGGATCTGCGTCAGCCCGTAGCCCTTGGCCGTCATGCCGTAGAACACTTCCGCCAACGGCATCGCGCCGACCGCCGCCGGCAGGCCATGCCCGGTGAAATCGCCGAGCAGCACATGCATATCACCCGCCGGCGTGTAGGCCGCCAACAACAAGTCACCGTTGAACAGCGCATACGGCGATTGCAGGTAACGGATGTTCGGCGCCGCATTGATACAGCCGGAATGGGCAACCTTGTCGAACACCGCCTTGGCCACGCGTTGCTCATGCAGCAGGTAGTCGTGGTGCTTGGCGATCAGGTCGCGCTGCTGCAATACCGTGGCCTGCAGGCGGCGCAGGCGGTCCATCGCATTGATCTTGGCCGCGAGGATCAGCGGGTTGTAGGGCTTGGGCAAGAAGTCATCGCCACCGGCATCCAGGCATTCGGCCAGGGCTTCGCTTTGGCGCAGGGAGGTGAGGAAGATGATCGGCACCAGGGCTTCGCCCGCCAGTTGCTTGATCCGGCGCGCAGCCTCAAAGCCATCCATCACCGGCATCAGGGCGTCCATCAGCACCAGTTGCGGGCGTTCGCGGGCGAACAGGTCGACCGCTTCCACACCGTTGCTGGCGGTGAGCACGTGGTGGCCCTGGCGCCGGATAATGGTCGACAGCAACAGCAAGTCGGTGGCGCTGTCTTCGGCGATCAGGACGGTCAGCGGTTCGAGGACCGGAGCCAGAGCGCTCAATTGATATCGAACAGTTTATCGAAGTTGGATATCGCGAGGATCTTGCGCACGTCGGAGCTGATGTTGATCACCTGGACTTCCGCATCATCGCCCCCGGCATGATCGCGCAGCAGCAGGAGCATGCCCAGGGCGGAACTGTCCATGTAGGTGGTTTCCTTCAGGTCGACCACGTACACGTCCGGCACCTTGTAGAAACGCTCGTAGGCTTCACGAAAGATCTGGTGGCTGCCGAAATCGAACCGGCCTTTGATTGCAATCGTCAACTTCGTCCCATCCAGGGATACTTCTGACACGACTGACATGTGACTGCTTCCTTGTCATGGGTCTAGATAGAAGGTGTAGCAGGCGAATGGGCTATGGGCAACACGGCGAATCAAATATGGGAGACAAGCCCCTTCCCACATTGAACAGCGGGCCTGGCGCTAGTAGGGATTCTGCCGCGGCAGGCGCTGGGACAACTCGTCGAGCAGCTTCTGCTCGCGCTTATCCTCGATCGCCCGCGCTTCGTCGATATAGCGCTGCACCAGCTTGCGCAAGCCTTCGACCCGGGCATACGCCTGCTGCCAGCTCTCGCGGGCCTTGTCGAGGTTGTTCTGGTGCCAGGCCAGGCTCTGGCGCTGCTGGCCGACGGCGGTCTCA
The DNA here is from genome assembly GCF_024519615.1 of Pseudomonas sp. Pse79. NCBI lineage: Bacteria > Pseudomonadati > Pseudomonadota > Gammaproteobacteria > Pseudomonadales > Pseudomonadaceae > Pseudomonas > Pseudomonas sp. Pse79. Next base: position 264,585 of record NZ_JALJRR010000006.1, on the reverse strand, counting down.
AGTTGGTTGAGAAAGCCCTGGTAGCCCATCAGCCACTGGCCGGACACGCCTTTGGTGCCGCGCTCGATCCACTGCTGCTGGTACTCGCCGCGAAAGCGCTCCAGGTCGCCGAGCTTGCTTTCTGCCAGGCGCACCTGGCCCTGGAAGTAACCCAGGCGCTGGACCGCGGTTTTTTCGGCCTTTTCGGCCATGTCCACCACCGGGGCCAGGCGTGAGGAGCGGCTGCTGGCCATGGCTTAGCCGCCTGGCGCGGGGGCGAAGATGGACTGCAGGTGTGCTTCGCTTTCGCCCATGCTGATGTTGTCGTTGAGGCCCTGGCGCAGGTAGGTGACCAGTTGCGGTTGCAGGGCAATCGCCAGGTCGGTCTCACGATCGCCACCGGCCACATAGGCGCCGACGCTGATCAGGTCGCGACTCTGCTGATAGCGCGACCACAGCTGCTTGAACTGCTGGGCGCGGGCCATGTGCTCGGGCGTGACCACCGACGGCATCACCCGGCTGATGGAGGCTTCGATGTCGATCGCCGGGTAGTGCCCCTCTTCCGCCAGGCGCCGCGACAGCACGATGTGACCGTCGAGCACGCCGCGCGCCGAGTCGGCGATCGGGTCCTGCTGGTCATCGCCTTCAGACAACACGGTGTAGAACGCGGTGATCGAGCCCCCGCCCGCCTCGGCATTACCGGCGCGCTCGACCAGCTTGGGCAGCTTGGCGAACACCGACGGCGGATAACCTTTGGTGGCCGGCGCCTCGCCGATGGCCAGGGCGATTTCCCGCTGGGCCTGGGCGAAACGCGTGAGGGAGTCCATCAGCAACAGGACGTTCTTGCCCTTGTCGCGAAAATATTCAGCGATACGCGTGCAGTACATGGCCGCGCGCAAACGCATCAGCGGCGCATCGTCGGCCGGGGAGGCAACCACCACCGAACGTTTGAGGCCTTCTTCACCGAGGCTGTGCTCGATGAACTCCTTCACTTCCCGGCCCCGTTCGCCGATCAGCCCCACCACGATGATGTCGGCCTCGGTAAAGCGGGTCATCATGCCGAGCAACACCGACTTACCCACGCCGGTACCGGCGAACAGGCCCAGGCGCTGGCCGCGACCGACCGTCAATAAACCGTTGATGCTGCGAATGCCCACGTCCAGCGGCTGGCTGATCGGGTTGCGCTTGAGCGGGTTGATGGTGGGGCCGTCCATCGGCACCCAGTCTTCGGCCTTCATGCCGCCCTTGCCGTCCAGCGCGCGCCCGGCGCCGTCCAGCACGCGGCCGAGCATGCTCATGCCCATGGGCAGGCGGCCGGTATCGGCCAGCGGCACCACACGGGCACCGGGGGCGATGCCCGCCAGGCTGCCAACGGGCATGAGGAAAATCTTGCTGCCGGAAAAGCCCATGACTTCGGCTTCGACCTGCACCGGGTGGTAGCTGTCGTCGTTGATCACCAGGCAGCGGCTGCCCATGGCGGCACGCAGGCCTTCGGCTTCGAGGGTCAGGCCGACCATGCGCAGCAGGCGCCCTTCGAGAATCGGCTGGCCGGGCAACCCGGTGGCCTCGATATAACCGCCCAGGCGTTTGGCGAAGCTGGTGCGATCAAGGCGCATCGGCGGCGTCCAGGTCCACGCTCATGTCCGGTTCGGCCGGGTTCAGGAGCTGCTCGTGGACCTGATCCAGCAGCTGGGCCATGATCTGGCTGATGCGCGTTTCCACAGTGGCGTCGATGCGGCTGTATTCGGTCTCGACGCGGCAACCACCGGGCTGCAGATCGGCATCTTCGACGATGCGCCAGGTTTCTTCATGGCGCTCGCGCAGGGCTTTGACCTGTTCGAAATCCTGCGGGTTGATGTGCAGCCGCACATTGCCGACGCCCAGGGGCAGCAGCTTGAGGGCTTCGCGCATGACGCTTTCGATCTGGCTGGAGTCCAGCACCAGCTCGCGCTGGATCACCTGACGGGCGATGTGCTCGACCAGCCCGACCATGGCTTTTTCGATCTGCGAATCCTGCTCGGCGATGGGCTCGAACAGGCTGCCCATCAGGCGTTCGAGGCTGGCCAGCTTGACGCTCAAGGCGACCTCGGCTTCCTGGCGGACCTTGAGTGTGGCGCTGCGAAAACCATCTTTTTCGCCAGCGGCGAAGCCTTCGTTGTAGGCCTCCTGGCGGATGCTTTCCAACTCTTCCAGGGTCAGTGGCTGGACTTCCTCCAGCGGCACTTCTTCCATTTCCGCCGGCAGTTCTTCCACAGGCTCGGGTTCGGGCTCCGGCACATGCGGATCGAAGCTGGGCAACGACCAGATGTCGAACCCGCCCACGTCCCGCGCGCGAATCAGATCGCTGGGCGTCTCATCTTTGTTCGACATGCGAGGCGCCTTAGATCATTTCTTCGCCGCCCTTCCCGCCGAGAACGATTTCTCCGGCTTCGGCCATACGGCGGGCAATGGTGAGGATTTCCTTCTGGGCGGTTTCCACGTCGCTGACGCGCACCGGGCCTTTGGCTTCCAGGTCGTCGCGCAACAGTTCCGAGGCGCGCTTGGACATGTTCTTGAAGATCTTCTCCTTGACGCCTTCGTCCGAGCCCTTGAGGGCCAGTACCAGCACGTCGGAGGAGACTTCGCGCAACAGCGCCTGGATGCCGCGGTCGTCGACATCGGAGAGGTTGTTGAACACGAACATGAGGTCTTCGATCTGGCCGGACAGGGTGTCGTCGATCTCGCGGATCGAGTCCATCAACTGGCCTTCGACCGAGCTGTCGAGGAAGTTCATGATGTCGGCGGCGCGCTTGATACCACCCAAGGTGGTGCGCGAAGCGTTCGAGTTGCCCGAGAACTGCTTCTCGAGAATCGTGTTGAGTTCTTTCAGGGCCGCCGGCTGCACGGTGTTCAACGACGATACGCGCAGGATGATGTCCAGGCGCACTTTATGGTCGAAGTGGCCGAGCACTTCGCCAGCCTGGTCCGGGTCGAGGTAGGCCACCACGATCGCCTGGATCTGCGGGTGCTCGTAGCGGATCACGTCGGCGACGGCGCGCGGTTCCATCCATTTGAGGCTGTCGAGGCCGCTGGTGTTGCCGCCCAGCAGGATGCGGTCGATCAGGCCGTTGGCTTTGTCTTCGCCGAGGGCCGAGGTGAGCATCTTGCGGATGTAGCTGTCGGAGCCGACGCCCAGGCTGGTCTGGTCGCCGACGATCTCGACGAACTCGCTCATCACCTGTTCGACCTGCTCACGGTGAACGTTGCGCATTTGCGCCATGGCCACGCCGACCCGTTGAACCTCTTTGGGGCCCATGTGGCGCAGCACTTGGGCGGCGTCGGTTTCACCCAGGGACAGCAGCAGGACTGCGGCTTTGTCGACCTTGGTGAGTTTGGCAACAGCGGCTCGATTATCACTCATCTGCGTTAATCCACTCTTTCACGACCTGGGCCACACGGCCCGGGTCTTCTGCCACCAGACTCTTGATTGCGTTCAACTGAGCGTCATAGCCTTCGCTCGGGCTTGGCAACAGGATGCTTTGCGGGCCGCCGAGGCTGACGCGGTCGTTGGCCAGTTCGCCGTCCAGGCCGCCCATGCCACCCAACTCGACGTCGCCGCCAGCGAAGGCCGCCAGTTGTTTCTTGCCATTGCCGGTGATGTTGTTGAGCACCGGACGCAGTACGCCGAACACCAGCACCAGGATGAACAACACGCCCAGCACTTGCTTGACGATGTCCCAGAACCACGGCTGGGTGTAGAACGCCGCTTCGGCGATCACTTCGCCACGCTCGGCGGAGAACGGCATGTTGATCACGCTGACGCTGTCGCCACGGCTGGCGTCGAAACCGACGGCATCCTGCACCAGGCGGGTGAAGCGCGCCAATTCGTCGGCGCTCCACGGTGCGCGGGTGACGGCGCCGTCAGCGGCGTTGACCTTGACCTGGTCATCGACCACCACCGACACCGACAGGCGGTTGATCCGGCCCTGTTGCTGCTTGGTGTGGCTGATGGAACGGTCGAGTTCGAAGTTCTTGGTCGACTGGTTACGCTTGTCCGCCGGGTACGGAGCGAGCATCGGCTGGCCGGTGGCCGGGTCCATGATCTGTTGGCCGTTGGCGTCCAACAGTGGCTGGCCGGGAGCGATGGCGCCCGCGGTCGCGGCGGCGCCGCCGGTGGTTTGCGGTGCCGAGGCCGGGGCCGGCGGCTGGTTGCTCAGGGCACCCGGTACGCCTTGCGGGCCGTTGCTGGCGGTGCGTTGTTCGCTGGTGGACTGCTCGCTGCGCAGGGCCGGCTGGTCCGGGTTGAATTGCTCGGAGGTCGACTCGACAGCGCTGAAATCCACGTCGGCGGACACTTCAGCCTTGTAGCGGTCGTTGCCCAGCACCGGTTGCAGGATGTTGTGGACACGCTGGGTGAGCATGCTTTCCATGCGGCGGCTGTAGTCGAACTGCTTGCCGGCCTGGGTCAGCGCAGAGTTTTCGGCCATGTCGGACAACAGGTTGCCCTTCTGGTCGACCACGGTGATTTGCGACTTGCTCAATTCGGGAACGCTGGTGGCCACCAGGTTGATGATCGCCAGCACCTGGCCAGGCTCCAGGGAGCGGCCGGAAAACAGTTCGACCAATACCGAGGCACTTGGCTTGCGCTCGTCGCGCACAAACACCGAACTCTTCGGAATCGCCAGGTGGACCCGCGCGCCCTTGACGTTGTTGAGGCTGGAGATGGTGCGCGCCAGTTCGCCTTCCAGGCCACGACGGTAGCGGGTGGCTTCCATGAACTGGCTGGTACCCAGGCCCTGGTCCTTGTCGAGGATCTCGAAACCGATGTTGCTGTCGGACGGGGTCACGCCGGCGGCGGCCAGCTTCATGCGCGCCCGGGCGACGTCATCGGCCTTGACCAGCAGTGCCCCGGAGTTGGGCTCCACGGTGTAGGCGATGTCGGCGGCGGCCAGGGTTTCCATGATCTGCTTGGAGTCCATACCGGCCAGGCTGCCGTACAGCGGCCGGTAATCGGGTTGCTGCGACCACAGCACCACAGCAAAACCAATCGCCACGCTGGCCGCCAGGCCGACCATCAGGCCCACCTGACGCAGCATGGTCATTTCCGAGAGGTTTTCCAGGAACGACAGGCCAAACAGCGGCGGCTTGCCGTCTGTCTTGGCGGGTACGTTGTCCACGACTGCTTCTGCCATGACTTAAATCTCGTCCTTAAACCGGCATCTGCATGATGTCTTGATAAGCCTGGACCAGTTTGTTGCGCACCTGGGTCAAGGCTTGAAAGGACACACTGGCTTTCTGCGAAGCGACCATCACGTCGGTCAGGTCCACGCCGCTCTTGCCGATCTCGAACGCGGTCGCCAACTGGTTGGAGGCTTGCTGGGTGTCACTGACTTTGTTGATGGCCTGGCCGAGCATATCGGCGAAACTGCTTTGGCCCAATTCCGGCGCTTGTGCGACGGATTTCGGTTGAGCCATGGCGTCCATTTGCATGGAGCGCATATCCAACATCAACCGATTGAACTCAATACCCTGGCTCATGACCTTCTCTCTCCGACGACCCGCAATTTTTTGACACTACGCAGCGGTTACTAGGGGTGGTAGCAACAAGGGTGCCAGCTCTGTATCAACCTGTAAGAAAAGGCGACAAAACTTGTCGACCTTGTTACCGCTCAGATAGCAAACAGATAAGCTTCCACGTCCATCCCCGCATCCCGCATCTGCGCCAACTTGTAGCGCAGGGTGCGTGGGCTGATGCCCAGGCGCTCGGCCGCTTCTTTACGGCGGCCGCGTTCGGCGCGCAGGGTGTCGATGATCATCTGGAATTCACGGCGGCGCAGATCGTCGCCCAGGGCCCCGGCGGATTCGGCTTCGGCGACCAGCGGCGCGGGCGCCAGGCTCGGTAACGGCGCGGCGCCGCTGCCCATGGCCAGACAGAAGTCCTGGGGCTGGATCAAGCCGCCCTGCTGCAGAATCAACGCGCGCTGAATGGCGTTATCCAGCTCCCGCACGTTGCCGGGCCAGGGGTAGCCGATCAGGCATGCCTGGGCTTCGGCCGACAGCCGCGCCTGGGCGTGCTTCATTTTTTTGACGTGGTTGTTCAGCAGGCGCTCGGCCAGCGGGATGATGTCCGCCGGGCGTTCGCGCAGCGGGCGCCAAGCCAGGGGGAATACCGAGAGGCGGTAGAATAAGTCTTCACGAAAGCGCCCCGCCGCCACTTCACCCGCCAGGTCGCGGTTGGTGGTGGCGACCACGCGGATATCCAGCTGGATCGGCTTGCGCGCACCGACCCGCTCCACTTCACGCTCCTGCAGCACCCGCAGCAGTTTGGCTTGCAGGCCCAGGGGCATTTCCGAAATTTCGTCGAGCAGGATGGTACCGCCGTCGGCCTGCTCGAACTTGCCCGCCTGGGCCGCGATGGCGCCGGTGAAGGAGCCCTTTTCGTGGCCGAACAGCGTGGCTTCGAGCATGTTGTCGGGGATCGCCGCGCAATTGATCGCGATAAAGGGCTGCTGGGCGCGCCCCGATTGCTGGTGGATATAGCGCGCCAGCACTTCCTTGCCGGTGCCCGACTCACCGGAAATCAACACGGTGGAATCACTGCGCGCCACGCGGGCCGCGAGCTCCAGCAATTGTGCGCTGGCCGGCTCAAAAGCAATCGGGCCGTCTGCCTCGCCGACAGGAATCACCCCCAGGGCATGCCGCGCCACCAGCTCGATCAACGCCTTGGGCTCGAACGGCTTGACCAGGTAATCCGCCGCGCCCTGGCGCATGGCATCCACTGCGCGCTCGACGGCGCCATGGGCGGTCATCAGCAGCACCGGCAACTGCGGCTGGCGTGCGCGCAGCAGCGCGAGCAACTGATGGCCGTCCATGCCAGGCATGTTCACGTCGCTGACCACCAGGCTGAAGGCCTCTTGCTCCACCGCCGCCAAGGCGTCCTCGGCAGAACCGACCGCCCGATAGTCATGGCCCGCCAGCAGCAGCGTGTCAGCCAATGCCTCACGCAGGGCACGATCGTCTTCCACCAACAGAACCTTGATAGCCATAGCCTTTTACTCCGCGCTTGCCGCGCATGAAAACAGCGGCAAGGTCATCAATGCACAAGTGCCACGCCCCAAGTGGGAACGCAGCTGCAATTCTCCCTGATGGGCGCGCGCCACAGCCTTGACCACCGTCAGGCCGAGGCCCGTACCGTTGGTCTTGGTGGTGAAAAACGGTTCGCCCAGGCGCTGCAGCACCTGCGGCTCGATACCGCTACCGCTGTCGCTGATGCACAGGCGCAGGGTTTGCGCACGGGCGTACACATGCACCTTGAGCCGCGCACCGGGGCCGCTGGCCTGGGTCGCGTTTTCGATCAGGTTGAGCAGCGCGCCCACCAGGGTGTCGCGGTTGCACAGCAATTCGCCTTGGTGGCTGTCGCACTGCCAGCGCACATTGGCGTCCTGCACATGGGTGGCGGCCGCCGCTTGCAACGCCTGCATCAGGCCGGACGGCGTGATGCGGTCGGTCAGCGGCAATTCGCCGCGGGCAAACACCAGCATGTCGCGCACCTGGTGCTCCAACTCATGCAAGCGCTCCTTGAGGCGTCCGGCAAAACGCTGGTGGGTGTCCGCGGGCAATTGCTCATCAGTCAAATGACTGGCGTAGATCAACGCCGCCGACAACGGCGTGCGGATCTGATGCGCCAAAGAAGCGACCATCCTACCCAGCGACGACAAGCGCTCATGGCGCGCCAGTTGGTCTTGCAGGTGACGGGTTTCAGTCAGGTCGTTGAGCAGCACCAGTTGACCGGGCTCCGCGTCCAGGGAGCGAGTGGCGATGGACAAGCGGCGCCCATCCTTGAGGGAGATTTCATGGCCGTCATCTTCACGCGGCGCGAAGCAGCGGCTGATGACATGGCGCCACAGTTCGCCCTCCAACGGCAGTCCGAGCAGGTCGCAGGCGGCCGGGTTGGCTTCGCGCACACGGCCCTGGTCGTCGATGACGATCACACCGCCAGGCAACAGATCGAGCAGGTTCTGCAGACGGTTGGCCAGGCGCTCTTTCTCGGCCAGCTCTTCCATGCGCTGGGCACTGACCACCGCCAACTCGCCCTTGAGCTCGGAGACCCGCGCTTCCAGCAGGCTGTAGGAGTCGGTCAACTGGCTGGACATCTGACTGAACAGCGAGAACGCCTGCTCAAGGCCATGCCGGCTGAGCTGTTCGGCGGACGGGACAGGCCCCTGGAGTTCAGGGGCCGAAGGTAGTTGGGCGGCGTGGGGCATCATGCTCTCTCGCTTGGCTGACCGTCAGTTAAACGGAACGTTGCGAGGGCTGTAGCAATACCCGTGCCTAAAAAAATGCGCTTAGTTTTCAGTTACTTGAAAAACAGGCGTCAATCATCTGCCTGTTCATCACCGTCTCGACGGCTCATCCCGTACTTGCGCATCTTTTCCACCAGGGTGGTTCGACGGATACGCAGGCGCTCGGCGGCACGCGCGACGATGCCGTTGGCGTCGTCCAGGGCTTGCTGGATCAGCCCTTGTTCAAGGTTGCCGAGGTAGTCTTTGAGGTCAAGGCCTTCGGGCGGCAGCATGGCATTGGCACCGAAGTCCGGCGTATGACCGTTGATGGCGATCCGCTCTTCCATGTCGCTGCGCAGGCTGTCCACCAGATGCTCGTCTTCTTCGTCGACGTAGCGGAATTTCTTCGGCAGCTCGACCACGCCGATCACACCGTAGGGATGCATGATCGCCATGCGCTCCACCAGGTTGGCCAGCTCGCGGACGTTGCCCGGCCAGCCGTGACGACACAGGGACATGATCGCTGCCGAATTGAAGCGGATCGAACCGCGCTTTTCGTGCTCCATGCGCGAGATCAGTTCGTTCATCAGCAGCGGGATGTCTTCCACGCGCTCACGCAGCGGGGCCATCTCGATCGGGAACACGTTGAGGCGGTAATAGAGGTCTTCGCGGAAGCTGCCGACCTCGATCATGCTTTCGAGGTTCTTGTGGGTGGCCGCAATGATCCGCACGTCAACGCTCTGGGTCTTGTTGCTGCCCACGCGTTCGAAGGTGCGCTCCTGCAACACGCGCAACAGCTTGACCTGCATCGGCAGCGGCATGTCGCCGATTTCGTCGAGGAACAGCGTGCCGCCGTTGGCCAGCTCGAAACGCCCGGCACGGCTGGTGATCGCCCCGGTAAAGGCGCCCTTCTCGTGGCCGAACAGTTCGCTTTCGAGCAGCTCTGCCGGGATCGCCCCGCAATTGACCGGCACAAAGGGCCCGTCGCGGCGCTTGGAGTGATAGTGCAGGTTGCGCGCGACCACTTCCTTGCCGGTGCCCGACTCGCCGAGGATCAGCACACTGGCGTCGGTATCGGCCACTTGCTGCATCATCTGGCGCACGTGCTGGATCGCCCGGCTGGTGCCGACGAGGCTGCGGAACAGGTTGGGTTCGCGGTGACGACCGCGCTCACGGGCCTGGTCGTACATCTCGCGATAGACCTGGGCGCGGTGCAGGGAGTCGAGCAATTTGCTGTAGCTGGGCGGCATTTCCAGGGCGGACAACACCCGGCGGCGCTGGTCTTCCGGCAGGTCGAGCGAAGAAATATCGCCCATCAGCAACACCGGAAGGAACTCATCCCAGGTTGACAGTGTCTTTAACAAGCCCAGAACTGCGCCAGGAGCGTTTACCGTCCCGATCAGTACACAAATGATTTCACGGCTCGAGGACAACGAGCTGACCGCCTGCTGCCAATCATGGCTACCGCAGGGCAGATTTTCTTCGCCAAGAAAATTTAAAATCACCGCTAAATCGCGGCGGCGGACGCTATCGTCATCAATCAGCAGAATTTTGGTTTCACGCCACATGCAATAGCAACTTCCCTAGTAAAACGCTCTGCCCCAGAGTGAGGGCAATCTAGACGTTTGTAAGATTTCTTACCTTACTAGACGTCTGAAATCTGAAAACAGCACTAGTTAAGTCAAAAATGCTGGCACAGTCAAATATATGACGCACCGTTCGGATTAACTGAGCCCATTCAGCCGAACAAATGGTAAACCTTTGACGCACTTTCCGCTCGGTTGATCTGCGACATCTCTTCGAAAATCGCTTGGCGCTCACCGGTCGTCACCTCAAGCAACTGCTGATACACCGCCAGCAAGCTCTCCAGCTTTTCCCGCAGGGCGTCCTCGTCCACCGGCGCTTCGCTGAGTACCTGATCAATCACCGCGCGACAGCCCAGGTCCAGTTCGCCAACGGCTTCCCAGTTGCGCTCCGCCAGCGCGCCGATCAGGGCTTCGCGGGTTTCATCGATGCGTTGCAGTGCTTGGCTCATGATCAGTTCCTCAAGGCCGAGGCCTTACTGTGCGGCACCTTGTGGTGCGGCAATGGCATCCCAGCCTTCTTTGACGGTAATCAACAGACGAGCGACTTCGTCGATCATGTCGACATCGTTGTGCAAATTGGCTTCCATCAGACGGTTGGTCATATAGACATACAGACCGTCCAATTGCTGGACGTATTCCTTGTTGTCGCTTTTTTCCGCATCCAGGCCATCACGAAGGCCAATGAGGATGTCAGAAGCCTTGCCGAGCATCAGGCCCTTCTGAGCGATATCGCCACGCGCCAGCGCCCCTTTGGCTTGCGCCATACGGTCCAGACCGCCCTCCATCAGCATTTGCACCAGGCGATGCGGGCTGGCTTCGGAGATCTGAGCATGGGAATTGACCTTCTGATATTGGCGAAGGGCTCTCATGGGATTCATGTTTCTACCTCGTGACAGGCAACAGCTAGATGGGTTGCAGTAACCATTATGTCGACTGGATCGCAAAAAACTTTAACCCGCCGGCGCTATAAAGAACAAAGCCCAGGTCAACGGACCCGGGCTTTTTCACGCACATTCAATCAGCTGCTGCTTTTGGAGTTGCTCAGCGCACTGAGCGTGCCAAGGATGCTGCTGCTCTGTTGCCGCAACTGCGCCACCAGCGTGTCCATGGCCGTGTACTTGCGGGTCAAGGAGTCCTGCATCGTCGTGAGACGATCATCCAGATCGGTTTGCTGCTTGGTCAGGTCTTTCAGGCTGTCGGCCAACGACGTCGTGCGCGTCGCCAGAATCCCGGTGGAGGCCTTGGCGTAGCCATCGGTAGCCGCCGTCAGGCGCGCCAGCAAGCCGGTCTTGCCGCTGAAAATACTGTTGATGTCGGCGGCATTGGTGGCGACAGCCTTATCCCACTGCTTGCTGTCGATACTCAGCGCCCCGGTGTCCTGGTCGGTCGTGACGCCAAACTGCGCCAGGGACTTCAAGGTGCCGTTGCCGGACAGTGCGTTGAACTCGTTGCGGATCGCCGACTGCAAGGTACGCATGGTCGAGTCGCCAGTCAGGGTTGCGGCGATGGAGTTACCGGCAGCATCCTTGGTGACCTTGGTCTCGGCGTTCATGGCCTTGAGCAGAGCGTTGTAGGTGTCGACGAAGCCCTTGACCCCGGACTTCAGCGCGGTGGCGCTGGTGCTGACCGAGATGGTCATGGCTGTACGAGGCGGATTTGGATTCGGATCGTTGGCCGTGACCGTGGGCGACAGCGACAGCAACTTGATGCTTACCCCACTCACCGCATCCGTGATGCTGTTGGACTTGGACTCCGCCGCAATGCCATCGATAGTGTACTTGGCGTTCTGAGGCGGGCTGACTACCGTGTAGCCGGTATCAATCCCAGAGTTGCCCGACATCGTCAGGTCCGAACCGACCCCGCCATTGGTGGAGGTCAGGATCAGACGCGAACCGGTGGAGTCGGTGAGGATGTTGGCACTCAGGCCGGCGGTGCCGAACGTGGAGTTGATCGAATCACGCACCTGTTGCAGTGTCGCGCCTGCCGGCACACTCAAATCAAAGTTCTTGCCCGACTGCGTGATTGTCAGCGTTGTCGGCGTGGTGCCGGCGTTGACGACTGTCGACTGGCCACCGGCAAACGTTTTGGTCGATAGCTTCGAAGGCGTGGCCAGCTGGTTGACGATCAGCGAGAAGCTGCCGTTCGCCGCACCTTGGTTGGCCGTCATGGTGGCGACCTTTTCGTCCGAAGAGGTACCGGTCAAGCCGCTGAAGCTGTTGTCGGTGCCCATGCTGGTCAGCGCACCACGGAAGGCGTCCAGGGCAGCCTGGATCTTGCCGATCGACGACAGCTGGGTAGTTGCCTTTTGCGATTGGGTGTTGATCTGTGCCTGTTTCGGCGCTCGCTCGGCATCTACCAGGGACTTCACAATCGCCTGAGTGTCGAAGCCCGACCCCACGCCAGTAATCGTTGTACCCGCCATCATCTTTCTCCTTTACGGTGGCTGCCGTTATCTTGACAAAGAACACTTCAAGCCGTAACAGCAACAATTTTCATGCCAGCTCAAGCCTTGTCGTCAAACAATACGTGACTGGCGCTGGACAAACTTTGCGCCAGCTTCAAGGCCGTTTCCGAGGGAATCTGGCGGATCACTTCACCGGTGTCGGTGGCAATGACCTTGACCACAACCCTATGGGTGGAATCATCAATGGAAAAATCCAGATTACGCTGGGCCGCTTGTACGAATTCTTTAATATCGGTGACCGCTTTTTCCAGATCGCCCTTTTGGGGCTTATCCGTGGTTGGCGCGGCCGGCTCAACCTTAGTCTTGTCTTTGTCAGCAACCACAGGTGCCACGGGGCCTTGAGGGGCCTGTGGCGGATAAGACAAGTTCAGTTTTACATTCATGTCCATGCCCAATCTCCTCTGATTGGAAAAGACGAAAGGGCACGTAAACGCGCCCCCCCATCATTTACCCAGTGCCGTGATTACTGAAGCAGCTTCAGTACAGCGGATGGCAGTTGGTTAGCCTGCGACAGGATCGCGGTGGAAGCCGACTGCAGGGTTTGCTGCTTGGTCAGTTCAGCGGCTTCGGAAGCGAAGTCGACGTCCTGAACAGTACTACGGGCAGATGTAGTGTTTTTCTGGATGTTGGTCAGGTTATCCACAGTGCTGGTCAGACGGTTCTGAACAGCACCCAGGCCCGAACGGGAGCTGGAGATGGTAGCGATAGCCTGGTCGATCACGGACACAGCGTTCTGAGCCTTGGTGGCGTCAGTCACGTCGGTCTGCGATACGGAGGTCTTGGCCGAGGCAGCGGAAGTCGCGGCACCGAAGAGACCGGTCACACCAACACCTTCCAGGGAGTAACCCTTGGAGGAGTTCATGTTCACAGCACCGGTAGCGATGATGCCGTCAGCCAGGGCAGTAGCAGTACCGTAGGTACCGGAACCGTCTTTGGTCGCAACAGTGATGGTACCGGCAGCGGTCGAAGCGCTGAAGGCCAGGTTTTCACCAGTGTCGGATTTAACCGACAGAGTGCCTTTGGATTCATCGTAGTTAACGCTGATACCCAGTTTGGCGGAGTTCGACTTCAGTTGGTCAGCCAGGCTGGCGGTATCTTTCACACCGACGAACGTGGTGGCTTGGCCGCCAACGGTCATGGTGAACGAAGCCGGAGCAGCAGCAGCACCCGCGCCGACAACGAACTGAGCTTCAGTGCTGGCAGTAGCGCTCAGGCCACCGACGGCGCCACTCAGTTGGGCAGCGATGGTTTTAGCGGAAGCAGCGGCAGCTACGGTTACGCTGGTAGACTGACCGTTACCAGTCACAGCGATTGCGCCACCAGCAACACCAGCACCAGGGGTGATGCCCAGGCTGTTGATCTGCTGCGAACCGATGTTGTTGGCAGCAACGTTGTCCAGGCTTACGTTGATGGTTTCGTTAGCGTTGGCGCCAACTTGGATAGCTTTAGTACCGTACGAACCGTCCAGCAGTTTCTGGCCGCCGAAAGTGGTGGTTTGCGAGATACGGGTCAGTTCCGAAGTCAGAGCCTGGTATTCGTCGTTGTTCGACTTACGGTCGTCGGTGCTCAGGGAGCCAGTAGCCGAAGACAGAGCCAGGGTACGCATTTTTTGCAGAATGTCGGTCGAAGCCTGCATTGCGCCTTCAGCGGTTTGCGCGATGGAGATACCATCGTTGGCGTTCTTGACTGCTTGACCCAGGCCGTTGATTTGGCTAGTCATGCGGGTAGCAATACCCAAGCCGGCAGCGTCGTCTTTAGCGCTGTTGATACGCAGGCCGGAAGACAGGCGCTGCATGGAAGTGGCCAGGGAGCTGCCAGCTTTGTTCAGGTTGCCCTGGGTAGTGATGGAAGCAATGTTGGTGTTTACTGTTAAAGCCATGACGAAATCCTCGTTGGATGGATACTGCGGCTTCCGGCCCTGGCAACCGCCGGGTGTGGCCTAGAGAACCTACGTAATAGTTATCGTCGTGGTAGCCGGTTGCTTGAGGAGTTTTTTGATTTTTTTTACTAGCACCGTGCCACCCCTTGTAATTCAAGGGCTTAGTCCGGCAAAAAGGCCTGATTTCATTGGTTTTTCTGGCGCCAAATAAAAAACGCCGATGATCGTTCGATCATCGGCGTCTTCATGCTTGAAGCGCGTGCAACCTATTTAAGCGTCACGGACGATAGAGAATCGCCGAGCCCCAGGACAGGCCCACCCCAAATCCGCTGATTGCCACGCGTTTCCAGGTGGAGTCCATCGCGTGCTTTTCCAGCAGCAACGGAATGCTCGACGACACGGTGTTGCCGGTCTCGACCATGTCCTTGATGAATTTTTCCACTGGCGCATCTTCGAAACGCCGCGCCACGGCGTCGACAATCGCCGCACTGCCCTGGTGAATGCAGAAGGCATCGATGTCGTCGGCCTTGAGGTCCGACTCATCGAGCAGCGCGTGCAAGTGCGCCGGCACTTTGAGCAAGGCGAAGTTGAACACCTGGCGGCCATTCATGAAGAACACGCCGTCGCTGACTTTCAAGTGCGGTGCGCCGGAGCCGTCGGTGCCGAACTTGGCCTTGCCGAGCAACCACGAGGCATCTTCACCCATCCAGGTCGCGGTGGCGGCATCGCCGAACAGCATGGTGGTGTTGCGGTCTTCCGGGTCGACGATCTTCGAATACGGATCGGCGGTGATCAGCAGGCCGTTCTTCAGGCCGGTGGCCTCCATGAAGCCCTTCATCGCGTAGATGCCATAGACGTAGCCGGAGCAACCCAGGGAAAGGTCAAAGGCGGCGACGTGAGTCGGCAGGCCGAGCTTGTCCTGGACGATGGCGGCGGTGTGGGGCAAGCCCTCTTCGTCGCCGTTCTGGGTGACGACGATCAGCGCGTCGATGGACTCACGCTTCAACTGCGGGTTGTTGGCAAACAATGCATTGACCGCTTCGACACACAGGTCGGAGGTCTCCTGCCCAGCTTCCTTGCGCGGCAGGAATGCCGACCCGATCTTGCCAATGATGAACTCTTCATCCTTGGCGAATTTGGCACCCTGGGCGTAATTATCGATCCCGTCGGCCGGCACGTAACTGGCGATGCTTTTTATGCCAATCATTGTGGCTTCCCAATACTAAATAGCTGGAGAACACCCCTCGGACGACGCCTGGAGTGCTGACAATAAAGGGGATAACCCCATGACAATTTCGCTGAAAGCCGTCCCGCAAGGACCCTGTGACGACTTATCCTTTTCATACGATACAGTGAAGATGCGCTTTATGACTCACAGGTCACTCAATTTTGTGCGGTTTATGCAAAACCTTTGAACAATTGAGCCGTAAAAACGACAACGGCCCACCCTGTTTCCAGAGCGGGCCGCGGTGTTGTCACGCTGAAATCACATTTTGCTGAACAGGCTCAACTGGGAAATTTTAACGAAGGCCAGCTGTGAAGCCTGCAACATGGTCTGCTGCAGCGTCAGATTGATCGCCGCCTCTCCCATGTCGACGTTAGCCAGGTCACTCATGGTGCTGGTGTTGGCCAGACCGACGCTGGTGTTTTCGCCGGACTGAATATCCAGGGCGTTCCCCCGCGCACCGATGTCACCGCGCACGTTAGTGATCTGGGACATTGAGTTGGCCAAGTTGCTGATGGAGGCATCCAGCACGTCCTTGAGCTTGACCGTCGCCGCCGGATTACCGTCGGCCGGCAGCTCCAGCGCCTTGCGCAATTGGCCGAGGGTGTCCAGCGCATTCTGCGTTTTCTGGGTATTGGCACCGACGGAAAACTGATCGCCCGCTTGTGGCGTACCGCCGCTGATGTCAAACGTCACCCCGGCCGCCGTCAAGGTCGTACCGCCACCGGTATCACCGGTGGCAATGGTTTTGCTAGCGGCCGTGTAGGGCTGGGCGTACACCTCGTAGGCGGTCGCGCTGGTGAACTTGATCAGCGCCCCGCTGTTGCTCGGGAACGTGCTGGCATAGTCCGTCTGGTTGGACACGGTGGCACCGTTCAATTGCGCAGTAGACGTGTTGCTTGGCGTGCGCGAGATACTGAACGTATCCGGCTTGGCTTCCAGGCTGAACGAGCGATCCTTGACCAGCGCATCGGAGTTGGCGCCCGGGGCAACATCCCCGAGGCCCATGGTGATGTCGAACTTCACCCCACGCAGTGCCACGCTGGTGCTGCCTTCCTTGGTGGCATCGAAGGTGCCGTTACCCGCAATCTCCGAGGTCACGTCAGTGCCGTTCTTATCGGACACCTTGTATTGGGTGCTGCTGGTAAAGGTCAGCTTGTACGGCTGGCCGTCGGCGAACTTGTTGGAGTAGTCGGCGCTTGAAGTCACCAAGCCGGCCGACAGCGCAACCTTGTTGTCATTGACCGTCGGCGGCACCGTCTGAGGCACAGGGGCAAGCCATGTGGCCTGGGTGCGACTGGTGTTGGCGGCGCCCTCCAGAATGGTCTTGCCGGTATCACCGGCGCTGATCTTCAACGTATTGGAGACTTGCAGGGTCAGCGGCGTTTCATCGCCTTGATAACTGTAAGTGCCGTCATTGTTGCGGCTGTAGGGCGGGGTCTGGGTCTTGGAACCGGAAAACAAGTAGTTGCCGGAAGAGTCCTTGCTGTTGAGCATGCCCAGGACCTGATCCTCGATCGCCCCGACTTCACTGGCAATCGAGCGGCGATCGGCATCGCTGATCGAGCCGCCGGCACGCAGGGCCAACTGAGTGGCGCGCTGCAAGGCATCGTTGATCGAGCTGAGCACGCTTTCTTCGTTGGTCAGGGAGTTTTTCAGGCTGGTGATATTGCCGTTGAACTGACCCAGCATGTCTTTCTGCTGTTGCAACAACAACAAACGGGCGGCCGCCACCGGATCATCCGCGGCGGTTTGCACACGCACACCGGAACTGGCCTGATCCTGGGCCTTCACCACACTGGAATAGTTATCCGTATACTTGGCGGAGCTGGTTTCGAAATACTGCTGTGTAGAAATTCGCATCGTCCCAGACTCCCTTAAAGACTATTGATCAGCGTAGTGAAGGTTTCTTGCGCAGCCTTGATGATCTGCGACGACGCGGTGTAGTACTGCTGGAACTTGATCATGTCGCCCGCCTCTTCATCCAGGTTGACCTGGGACACCGAGTTGCGTGCGTTTTTGTTGGCCGTCAACAACGCGCCGGTGGCCGTGGTGTCAGTAGTGGCCGAGGCGGCCTTGGCCCCCACGGTGGACACCAGGCGGCTGTTGGCCGCGACCAGGCTCACCCCGCCCCCGCTGCCATCGGCCAGACCGACCGAGGCCTTGGTCTGCAGATTGAGCAGTTCCTGGGCATTGCGGTTGTCCGACCTGCCGGAGGCATTGAACGAGAACGTGGTGCTGTCGCCATCGGTCGGCGAGCCGCCGACGGTCGTATCGAAACCGAAGCTCGCGGCCGGTACGACGAGCGCACCACTGGCATCGCGCATCGGTACGTTGACGGTAATCTTGTTACCCTGGCCCGGCACAATCGTGCCGCTGCCTATCGAGTTGCCCTGAGCATCGTTGAGCGTGTAGGCCTGGGTACCGTCGGCTGCCGGCTTGCCGAAGACCATCTTCACCGGCATTGAGTGTTCAATCCCGGCGCGCAGTTGAGCGGTAGTCGCGCCGCCATGAATGTCGATCGGCAGCGTCAGGCTCGGTGGTGTGAAAGTGCCAGTCCCCTGATTGGTTTTACTGCTTTCGCCCAGTAAAGGCCCGGCAAACGCGATTTTATTGGAGTCCGTCATATCGGTGCCGATATGGGTGGCGCCAGTCGCGGTGGGGCTGACCTTGAAGCTATCGCCCGCCGCCATCGCCCCCTTGCCATCCAACGCCAAGGTGAACCCATCGATCACCGGCGGCGGCGTGGTGGTGACGTCGAACGCGCCCATGGCTTTGCCGTCGGAACGCACCACGGTGTAATTGTTGGCGCTGCTGAAGGTGACCTTATAGTCATAGGTCGACAGCTTGCTGGTATCGGCGATGCTCACATTCAGGTTGCCGGCACTGCTGTTACCAACGGCGCCCTGGCTGCGCTGGGCAATCGCTGTCGCGCTGTTGATGTCCTTGAACAGCGAGGTGCCGAAGTCGCCATTCAGGTCCAGGCCTTGGCCCAACTGATTGTTGACCGTATCGGCCGTCGCCAGGGCGATACGCCCCAGATCATTGATGGCCGGCATCAGCGCATCACTGCGATAACGCAGCAACCCGCCGATGCTGCCGCCGGACAGCACGTTGCCCAGGTCCACAGAGGTCCCGCCGCCCACGTTCAACTCAATGGTGTACTGGCTGGTGTCGCTCTTGCTCGGCACGGCGGAAATGCTGTTGGACTGGTCGCCCAGCACCAGGGACTGGCCCGAGCCGGTGCTGACACTGAACACACCGTTCTTTTCACTGGTGGTCACCCCCACCAGCTCATTGAGCGAGCGCACGGCTTCATTACGCGCATCCAGCAAATTGGCCGGCGCGGTGTTGGTCGAGCCCTGGACCTGACTGATCTGCTTGTTGAGCGAGGCAATCGAGGAGGTCAACTGATTGACCTGATCACTCATGGTGCTCAACTGGCCGTTGATCGACTCTTTCTGCTGGTTCAACTGGGAGGAGATCGAGTTGAACCGGTTGCTCAGGGTCTGCGCGCTGGTCAGCAGCACCTGCCGGGCGGACGTGTCACTGGGGTTGGCGGCCGCGGTCTGCACCGCGGAGAAGAATGCACTGAGTACCGAGGACATGCCGGTGGTCTTGTCCGACAAGGTCTTGTCGACAGCACTGACCTGATCGGCATAAGCCTTGGCATCGCTGTTGAGCGACGTGCTGTTCTGGTAGGCCGCGTCCAGGAATTCGTTATAGACCCGGCGCACATCCGCCAACGTCGTGCCACTGCCGATGAACACACCGCCGTACTGGTTCGAAGCGCTGGCGCTCTGAGTGGTCTGCTGACGCGAGTAGCCTGCGGTATTGGCGTTGGCGATGTTGTTACTTAAGACCGACAACGATCCTTGAGCGGCGTTTAGCCCCGACATCCCGATATTGAGCAAACTCATGATTCAGACCTTATAAATGAGTGGTCGCGCCCGCGGCAGCGTAGTTCTGGTAGCTGTTCATCGTTTTGGCAATCTGCGAAATCTTGCTGGCGTAATCCGGATCGGTGGCATAGCCGGCTTTTTGCAACTCGCGCACAAACTGTTCCGGGTTGTCGGCTGACTTCACAACTTCTTTATAGCGATCATTGCTTTGCAACAACGTCACCAGGTCATGGAAGCTGTCCTGGTAGGAATCGTAGGAACGGAACTGCGCCGTTTCCTTGACCATCGCGCCATCGCGAAACTCGCTGGTGATCGCGCGGGCCTGGCCGCCCTGCCAGCTCTGGCCGGCCTTGATACCGAACAGGTTGTGGCTGCTGCTGCCGTCGTCGGCGCGCATCACCGACTTGCCCCAACCGGTTTCCAGGGCGGCCTGGGCCACCAGGTACTTCGGATCGACACCGATACGCGCCGCGGCAGCCTTGGCCATCGGCAACATGGTGGAGACAAATTCGTCCTGGGAACTGAAGGCTTTCTTCGCCGGGGCCAACGGCGGCTGGGCCACGGCGCGGCCGTAGACCTGCATGCGGCCGCTGGGCACGGCAAAACTGCGTGCGCTGCTGTTGATCACGTTGTCATCGGCGACGCTGTTACGCAGCGGCGCGCGATTGGCATCGATCGCGACCGGCGCGCTCGGCACGATGCCGGCGAGCAGTCGATCGGTCAGTTTGCTCGGCAAGGCGAGGCGGCGCTGGTTCATCAGAGCCACGTCGTTGGTGTGAGCGCTGGCGCCTTCGGGGACAGCCACGCGGTAGGCCCACAGTGGGCGCTGGCCATTGGAGCGGCCCAGCGGCCCGGTCGCCTGGGTGCCGGCGGCGATTTCCGTCGGTACGTCGACTTTCTTCACCGGCTCAGCCGCCGCCGGGCCCTGCAAGGTGGCCGCCTGAGCGTCCACCGGCTTGTTCTTCTGCATCTGACGCATCAGCACATCGGCCAGGCCGATACCCCCGCCTTCGCGGGACATCGAGACAGCCAACTGCTGGTCGTACATTTCCTGGTACTGCTTGGCGGCCGGAGTGTTCAGCGGATTGTCCTTGCCCAGGGCGTCGGTGGCCGAGCGCATCGACTTGAGCATTTCGCTGAGGAACAGCGACTCGAACTCCTGCGCCACTTTGCGCATGTTGCCGTCGCTGTTCTTGTCGGCGCCGACCTTGAGCTGGTTAAGCCGGTTCAGGTCGGAATAAGACCCCGAGTCCGCCGTGCTGCTGATCCCGCTGTTGCGCATATCCATGGCCATGGCCTCAGATCACAATCAGGTCGGCTTGCAAGGCGCCGGCCTGTTTCAATGCTTCGAGGATCGCCATCAAGTCGCCGGGCGCCGCGCCCACCTGGTTCACCGCGCGGACAATCTCGTCCAGGGTGGTGCCGGGGCCGAACTTGAACATTGGCTTGGCTTCTTGCTGGGCATTCACCCGCGAGCGCGGTACCACGGCGGTCTGGCCATTGGACAACGGCCCAGGCTGGCTGACGATCGGGTCTTCGGTAATGGTCACGGTCAGGCTGCCGTGGGTCACCGCGGCCGGCGACACTTTGACGTTCTGGCCGATCACGATAGTGCCGGTGCGCGAGTTGATAATGACCTTGGCCACTGCCTGGCCGGGGTCGACCTCGAGGTTTTCCAGGATCGACAGGTAATCCACGCGCTGGCTTGGGTCCAGCGGCGCAGTGACCCGGATCGAGCCGCCGTCGATGGCCTGGGCGACGCCAGGGCCGAGCATGTCGTTGATCTTGTCGACCACACGTTTGGCGGTGGTGAAGTCGGAACGGTTGAGGTTCAGGGTCAGGCTGTTGCCCTGGTTGAAGCCGCTGGGCACGGTGCGTTCAACCGTGGCGCCGCCAGGGATGCGCCCGGCCGATGGCACGTTCACCGTAATCTTCGAACCGTCGCGACCTTCAGCGTCAAACCCGCCCACCACCAGGTTGCCCTGGGCGATGGCGTAGACGTTGCCGTCGATACCTTTGAGCGGCGTCATCAACAGGGTACCGCCGCGCAGGCTTTTCGAGTTACCGATGGACGACACGGTAATGTCCACCACCTGACCCGGCTTGGAGAACGCCGGCAAGTCGGCACTGATGGACACGGCCGCGACGTTTTTCAGCTGCACGGTGCCCGAGCCCGACGGCACCTTGATGCCGAACTGCGAGAGCATGTTGTTGAAGGTCTGCAGGGTGAACGGGGTCTGGGTGGTCTGGTCACCCGTACCGTTAAGCCCGACCACCAGGCCGTAGCCGATCAACTGGTTAGAACGCACGCCGGAAATGCTGGCGATGTCTTTCAGGCGTTCAGCCTGGGCGACTGCGCTCAGGGACAGCAACAGTGCCGCCGCCATCAGCTGTTTGAATTTCAAAGTGGCCACCTAGAAAGGGAACAGCGGGCTAAGGAAGAAACGGTCGAACCAGCCCGGCTGACTCGCATCAGCAAACGAACCCGTACCCGAGTAGGTAATGCGCGCATCGGCAATACGCGTCGAAGGCACCGTGTTGTCGGTGGCAATGTCATCGGCACGGACCATGCCGGCGATGCGTACCAGCTCGTCACCACTGTTGAGGGTCATCCACTTCTCACCGCGCACGGCGATGATGCCGTTGGGCAATACATCGGCCACTGTCACGGTGATCGAACCGGTCAGGCTGTTGTTCTGCCCAGCGGAGCTCTTGCCGTTGGTGGCGCGGTCACCGCTGTAGCCTGCGCTCAAGCTCAAGTCACCGCTGCCCAAGGGGTTGTTGGTGTTCGGCACGGCACCAAACAACGAGGTCAGGCCAATACCGGTCTTGCTGGTCTTGCCCACCTGCGAGTTGGCGTTCTTGCTGGCCGTGGTCTTCTCGTTGAGGGTGATGGTGATGATGTCACCGACCCGGAACGCCTTGCGGTCGCCGTACAGGTTCTGTTCGAAACCGGCCTGGTAGATCGAGCCGTTATTGGCCGCCGCCGGCAGCGGTGTGCGTGGCAACACCGGCGCGTAGTACGGGTCATTGGGTTTTGGCGTCGGGGCGACACAGCCCGCGAGCACGGCAATCCCACTCAATGCCAGAACGGAAACATAGCGATTCATGACCCTAACCTCACGGTGTTGCAGGCGCCCTCAGGAGCGCCCCATAGACTTGATTACAGATTCTGCGTAACGAACGAAAGCATCTGGTCGGCGGTGGAAATCACCTTGGAGTTCATCTCGTAGGCGCGCTGAGTGGTGATCATGTTGACCATCTCTTCCACCGTGCTGACGTTGGAGGTTTCCAGGGTGCTTTGCAGCGTGGTACCAAAACCGTTCAGACCCGGGGTGCCGATTTGCGGCGCGCCACTGGAGGCGGTTTCCAGGAACAGGTTGCCGCCGATGGCTTGCAGGCCGGCCGGGTTGATGAAGTCGGCGGTTTGCAGGTTGCCGATCACTTGCGACGCCGGGTTGCCCGCCACGGTGATGGACACGGTGCCATCGTTGCCGACGGTGAAGGTCTGGGCATTGGCCGGCACGATAATGGCCGGTTCCAGGGCGAAACCGTTGGACGTGACGATCTGGCCGTTGGAGTCCAGGTGGAAAGAACCATCACGAGAGTAGGACGTCGTTCCGTCTGGTTGCAGGATCTGGAAGAACCCTTTGCCGTTGATCGCCATATCCAGAGGCTGACCGGTTTGCTGCAGGTTACCGGCCGTGAAGTTCTTCTGGGTGCCGACGATCTTCACACCGGTACCCAATTGCAGGCCCGACGGCAGTTCGCTGTCCTGGGTCGACTGGGCGCCTGGCTGGCGCTTGATCTGATAGAGCAGGTCCTGGAACTCGGCGCGATCACGTTTGAAGCCCGTGGTCGAAACGTTCGCCAGGTTGTTGGAGATGGTGGTCAGGTTGGTGTCCTGGGCGGACAGACCTGTTTTGGCAACCCATAGAGCCGGAAGCATGCTGTTCTCCTTCGTGCGCCTGTTTGTTGGCGCTGCGCCGCAAAATTAGTATTCAGTGAAACCGCTATCAGCTCATCGCCAGAACGCGGGTCATGGCCTGGTCGTCTTCTTTAGCGCTGTTCATCATCTTGATGTGCAGCTCGAACTGCTTGGAAAGCGCCAGCACCGCGGTCATTTCTTCCACCGCATTGACGTTGCTCGCCTGCAGGAACCCCGAGGTCAGCTTGACGTTCGCGTCGGCCTGGGCCGGCTGGCCGTCCTTGGTGTGGATGGTGCCGTCCAGGCCTTTGGTCATGTTCTTGAGGTCGGGCTGGACCAGCTTGATCCGGTCCACTTCAGCCATCACCCGCGGGCCTTCACCCATTGCGCGGATGCTGACGGTGCCGTCGGCGCCTACTTCGATCTTCTGCTGCGGCGGCACGGCGATCGGACCACCGTTGCCCATGATCGGCATGCCATTGCCGGCCCGCAGCACGCCGAGCGCATCCACATTCATGCTGGCGCTGCGCACGTAGGCTTCGCTGCCATCGGGGGTTTGCACGGCCATCCAACCGTCACCGCTGACCGCCACATCGAGGTCACGACCGGTTTCGATCATGGCACCCGGAGAGAAGTCGGTGGCAGGCCGCTCGGTCATGGCAAACGCCCGCGCCGGAAAGCTGTCACCGAACACCGGCATCGAGCGCGCCTGCTCAAGGTCACGCTGGAAGCCGTTGGTGGAAATGTTCGCCAGATTGTTGGCATGGGCCTTCTGCGCCAGAGCATTCTGGCTGGCGCCGGTCATTGCCACGTAAAGGTACTTGTCCACGCTCTATCCTCTTTCTGACGGACGCTTGCCGCCCACCGCTGTACTGATGAGGCTTAAGCAATTTGCGAACCAACTTTCAAAAAGTGCAGAAAGCCCAGGCGGGGCAAGGGTTTGCGGCAAGGCGTGAAAAAAGGCAGGCCCAGGCGGAGTCGAAAAAACGGCGGAGTTATGCCGCAGACGGCAACGCTTGGTGTCCCGCAGGCTTTTCCCGGCGCTCAAGCGCTACGCATGGGTGGAGCGCGGAGCACGCCGAACCGCTGAAACACTTGGCAAGCCACTGGGCACTTGCCCTCCCCGTTGGCCACCTCGAAACGACGGGGCCGAGGTTTTGTTGTCCGACCATTACAAGCGCCAAAAAAACCATATGCCTGACGGCCCCGTAAATGCGTGAGTACATATGTAGCTGGCTTGTTTTTTATAAAACCCCGACAAAGCCAACTCCAAACAAGAATAGTCCGATAGCTTTTTACATTTACTGATCAAAACCCACTTGGCGTTCAAATACAGCACCCGTAACTTCGGTGCGACGCAAAGCGGTCACGACTACTTTCCGATCATTCGCACCTTATCAACTTATTATTTTCCAAGGATACTGAAATGCCTGGTATTGATAATGCACCCCATACGCACATGACGACAACTTGGCAAAAACAATTTTCTTATAACGAAATTCTAGACCGGTTCGAGCCATTAAGCAGCCTATCACCCGAACAACGGCGCGAGTTGGAGATACACCCGGAGCTGAATCCTAACAATAAAGAATACTGGGAAAGCCGAGCTGGGGAGTACGATGCCGGGACACTGCCGCCCTGTTGCGACCTAGACCCGACGACCTCGGCGTTCCTGGAGCTGCTGGACAACATCCCCGGCAGGACCATCGAGACCGGCCTGGGCGTGTCCGCCAACGATGTACGCAGCGGCAAGTTTGGAGCGTTATCGCACAGCGCACTCAGGGAACTGGAAAAACTGGATAAGAACCAAAACTACCAATTGGTCTCTCGCGTTAAAGAGGAGAATGACTCAATAAGCGGATCATTGGCATGGTTCCCTGAAAACGGCGGCAGTCCCATTGAAATCGAAAGTTCTACAGAGGGGACGGTATTTCCGCCCAATGGCTCAGCGTTGCTTGAACATATCGACTTATCAATGCTTATACCCACCTATAACAACGAAGGGATTTCTGCCAACGAACTGAGATCCGGAAAGTACGGGCGTCTTCCTCCGGAGATCAATCAGAGCCTTGAAAAACTGCAGAACCATAAAGACTACGCACTGACCACACTCTTTTCCCCCCCACCCAATGAAGCGCCTTACATGGCCTGGGTTGAGAAAGAAACAGATGACACCGTGCTCATCCATCAAGATCCAAGCTACGCGATGTATTGACGCCGCCGTGTCACCCCTCGCAGAAAACCCTGGACATGGCGTCTATCGAGCAGCGTGTTCAGGGGTTTTGCCCTCCTTGCCCAAACCATAATCCCGCAACTTGTTGGCAATCGTTGTATGGGAGACGCCCAAGCGCTTGCCCAACTGCCGACTACTGGGATGTTCGGCATACAGACTTTCCAGCACGGCCTTTTCAAACCGGCCGACGATGGCTTCCAGGCCGCCCTCCAGAGAGAAATCGCCAAGCGGCTGACGCACGCCATAGTCCGGCAGACGAATGTGTTCAGCCTTGACCGTCCCGCCCTCACACAGCGAAACCGCCTGGAACAGGACGTTTTCCAGCTGCCGTACATTGCCCGGCCAGTGGTAATGGCTGAGTCGCTCCATGGCCGCCGAAGCCAGTTTGGGCAACGGGCAGCCGATCTGCCGGCTGGCTTGATCGAGGAAGTGTTCCACCAGCGGCGCCAGGCCATCGAGGCATTCGCGCAGCGGCGGGATATGCAGCGACAGCACGTTCAGGCGGTGATAAAGGTCCTGACGGAATTCGCCCCGCGCGCAGAGTTCCGAGAGGTCCACCTGGGTTGCGCAGATCACCCGCACATCCAGGTACACCTCTTCATCGCTGCCGACTCGGCGAAAGCAACCGTCCTGCAGGAACCGCAGCAACTTCACCTGCAGGCGCGCGCTCATTTCCCCGACGCCATCAAGAAATAGCGTACCGCCCGCCGTCAGCTCCAGCAGCCCCAGCTTGCCCTCGGCCCGTGCCCCTTCAAAAGCGCCGGGGCCGTAGCCGAACAGCTCGGTCTCGGCCATCGACTCCGGCAAACCGGCACAATTGAGCGCCATCAACGGCGATTGGCCACGAGGGCTGGCCAAGTGACAGGCGCGGGCAAGCAGCTCCTTGCCGGTGCCGGTTTCGCCTTCTATTAGTAGCGGCGCATCCAGCGGCGCCATGCGTCGGGCCTCACGGACCACGGCAGCCATGACCTTGGAACTCTGGAAGATGCTGTCGAAGCCACGCAGCTCCTGCTTGCGCACATTGTAGATGCGCTCACCGACGCGGTCGGCACGGTGCAGGGTCAACACTGCGCCGGCCATGGCTTCGCTGTCGTCGTGTTCGGCGGATTGCAGCGGCGCGATGTCCGCCAGGAATACGTCACCCTTGACCTTGACCCGCAGGCCATTGATCCGCGATTTGCTCGCGCGCACCAGTTCCGGCAAGTCGAAATCCTCGGCGTAACGCGACAGCGGGATGCCCGGCACCTCATCCACCCGCACCCCGAGCAACTGCGCGGCCGCGCGGTTAGCGGCGACGATCGAGCCACCCATGTCGATGGACAGCACCGGAAACTCCAGGGCTCCGAGCAACGCATTGAGTTCCATGTGCCGACGTTCGCTGGGCATGAGCCCCACACGCTTTACGCCAAACACCCCGGCAATCGCCTCGAACTGCGGGCGCAACGCCTGGAATTGCATGTTCACCAGATTCGGACAGAACAGGTAGATGGCATTGCCATGCTCACCGCCGACCTCGCCCTTGGCGACGTTGACGCCGTACTCCACCAACAGGTTGAGAATGTCCCGCAGGATGCCGATGCGGTTCTGGCAATGCACTTTGATACGCATGAAAAGGCTCGAAGAAGGGTAGGCGCCGCGTCTTTTTGTCGCTGGGCGCAGATAGTCGTCAAGATTATGTGACAGTCAGCCGTCTTTTCACAGCCCAACACATCAATGAACGGCCAATCCGTAACGAATACTTTACGAATATCGGTAAACTTTCCTACAACACCCTTGCGCAGGTCGCTGAAATCTCGCCCCAATCGGGTTATCAATACGTACATCGCAGGACATAACAAGAACGAATGCCTAGCAGGAGAGCCGTATGAAGCAGACGCACTACGTGGCCCGCGAGCCCGATGCGCAAGGTTTTATCCACTACACGCCGGAAGAACACGCGGTGTGGAACACCCTGATCACACGCCAGTTGAAGGTGATCGAGGGCCGGGCCTGCCAGGAATACCTGGACGGCATCGACAAGCTCGGCCTGCCCCTGGACCGCATCCCGCAACTGAGCGAAATCAACACGGTGCTGGCCGAGACCACCGGCTGGCAAGTCGCCCGCGTGCCGGCGCTGATCCCCTTCCAGACGTTCTTTGAGTTACTCGCCAACAAGCAGTTTCCGGTGGCGACTTTTATTCGCACCCGTGAAGAACTGGACTACCTGCAAGAGCCGGATATTTTCCACGAGATCTTCGGCCACTGCCCGCTGCTGACCAATCCCTGGTTCGCCGAATTCACCCACACCTACGGCAAGCTCGGCCTCGCGGCCACCAAAGAGCAGCGCGTGTACCTGGCGCGCCTGTACTGGATGACCATCGAGTTTGGCCTGGTGGATACGCCCGCAGGCCGGCGCATCTACGGTGGCGGTATTTTGTCGTCGCCCAAGGAAACGGTGTACAGCCTGTCGTCCGAACCCGAGCACCAGGCCTTCGACCCGCTGGAGGCGATGCGTACACCGTATCGCATCGACATCCTGCAACCGCTATATTTTGTCTTGCCCGGGCTCAAGCGCCTGTTCGATGTCGCCCAGGAAGACATCATGGGCATGGTCGAGCGCGGCATGCAGTTGGGTCTGCACGCACCGAAGTTCCCCCCCAAACCCAAAGCGGCGTGAACCGTAGGTTTTGATACCAGGTGAATCTGTTCCCTGGCCCCGCGTTGCTTTAGGGTGACGCCACTGACGACCGTTTTCCAGACACTCGAATTCAGGACACCCCACATGACCACCTTGAACCAAGCCCACTGCGAAGCCTGCCGCGCCGATGCCCCGCAAGTCAGCGATGAAGAACTGCCGGTGCTGCTCAAGCAGATCCCCGACTGGAACATCGAAGTCCGCGATGGCGTCATGCAACTGGAAAAGGTTTTCCTGTTCAAGAACTTCAAGTTCGCCCTGGCCTTTACCAACGCCATGGGCGCCATTTCCGAAGCCGAAGGTCACCACCCAGGCCTGCTCACCGAGTGGGGCAAGGTCACGGTGACCTGGTGGAGCCACTCCATCAAAGGCCTGCACCGCAACGACTTCATCATGGCCGCGCGCACCGACGAAGTGGCCAAGGATGCCGAGGGCCGCAAATAATGCACTTCGATGCGATTGGCCGCGTGCCCGGCGACCCGATCCTCGGGCTGATGGACCTGTATGCCCAGGATGCCAACCCGAACAAGTTCGACCTCGGCGTGGGCGTGTACAAGGACGACCAGGGGCTGACACCGATCCTCCCTTCCGTGAAACTCGCCGAGCAGCGCCTGGTGGAGCAGCAAACCACCAAGACCTACATTGGCGGCCACGGCGACGCTGCGTTCGGCAGATTGATCAGCGAACTGGTGCTCGGCGCCGAGTCCACGCTGCTGCGCGCACACCGTGCCGGTGCGACCCAGACTCCAGGCGGCACCGGCGCCCTGCGCCTGAGCGCCGACTTTATCGCCCACAGCCTGCCCGGCCGCGGTGTATGGCTGAGCAACCCGACCTGGCCGATCCACGAAAGCATCTTCGCCAAGGCCGGGATCAAGGTCAGTCACTACCCTTACGTCGGCGCGGACAATCACCTGGATGTGAGCGCGATGCTGGCGACCTTATCCACGGTGCCCGAGGGCGACGTGGTGCTGCTGCACGCCTGCTGCCATAACCCGACCGGTTTCGACCTGTCCCAGGCTGACTGGCGCCAGGTCCTGCAGATCGTGCGCGAGCGCCACCTGCTGCCGCTGATCGACTTCGCCTACCAGGGCTTTGGCGACGGCCTGGAGCAGGATGCCTGGGCGGTGCGCCTGTTCGCGAGCGAGCTGCCGGAAGTGTTGATCACCAGCTCCTGCTCGAAGAACTTCGGCCTGTATAGCGACCGTGTCGGCGCGCTGATCGTGTGTGCGGCGGATGCCGAAAAGCTGACGGATGTGCGCAGCCAGTTGGCGAATATCGCGCGCAACCTGTGGTCGACTCCGCCGGATCACGGCGCGGCAGTCGTCGCGACGATCCTCGGCGATGCCCAGCTGAAGGCACAGTGGAGCGACGAAGTCGAAGCCATGCGCTCGCGCATCGCACAGTTACGCGCCGGGCTGGTGGAGGCCCTTGCGCCACACGGGCTAGCCGAACGCTTTGCACATATCGGCGCACAGCGTGGGATGTTTTCCTATACCGGCTTGAGCGCCGAACAGGTCAAGCAACTGCGCGAGAAACACAGCGTGTATATGGTCAGTTCGGGGCGGGCCAACGTCGCGGGGATCGATGCGACGCGATTGACGCTGCTGGCGCAAGCCATTGCAGACGTTTCGCACACTTAACCGAAGAAATGCAAAACCCAATGTGGGAGGGGGCTTGCTCCCGATAGCAATGGATCAGTCGCCAAATACAGTGACTGACACCGCGCGATCGCGAGCAAGCCCCCTCCCACTTGTTGGGCCGAGCCAGGCCTTAACCCGCGACCATCTCCGATTTCAGCAGCGCCTCTTTGGCCTGCGCATCCGCCAATCGATACAACTCGATATGCCCATCCCAGTGCTCGATCAACGCCGAGCACGACTCCACCCAATCCCCGCAGTTGAGGTAATCCACCTCGCCCACCTTGCGAATCTCCGCATGGTGAATATGCCCGCACACCACCCCATGCAATTCGCGCCGGGTCACTTCATGGGCGATGGCTTCTTCGAAATCGCTGATAAAGCTCACCGCCGTCTTCACCTTGTGCTTCAGATACGCCGACAGCGACCAGTAACCGTAGCCATACCGCGCACGCCAGTGATTCAACCAACGGTTCAACGTCAGGGTGAACTCGTAGGCCGAGTCGCCGAGGAACGCCAGCCAGCGGTGATAACGCGTGATCACATCGAACTGGTCGCCGTGGATCACCAGGAGGTGGCGGCCATCGGCGGTGACATGGATGGCTTCGTCCACCAACTGGATGTTGCCCAGGATCAGCTTGGAGTAGCGACGCAGGAACTCGTCGTGGTTGCCGGTGACATAGATCACCTCGGTGCCGCGCTTGGCCATGGTCAACAGGCGGCGGATCACGTTGGTATGGGCCTGGGGCCAATACATGCCGCCGCGCAGCTTCCAGCCGTCGATGATATCGCCCACCAGGTACACCTTATCGGCGTGGTAGCCCTTGAGGAATTGCGCCAAGTGTTCGGCCTGGCAATCCCGAGTGCCCAGATGTACATCGGAAATCCACAGGGTACGAACCCGTTGCTTGCGGCTGGGTGTAGCGAATTCGGCACGGGTCATGGGCATCCCTCGACGGTGTTTTCGCGAGCTTGCGCCCTGGCGATTAATAGCCCATGACAGCTGTGCGTCAGTCTGATGACAGCGCCCGCCGACGGCGAAGCGTTGTAGACTGGCAACCTGCTGCCCAGGAGAGCGCGATGAGAGCGTCCCTCACGCTACGCCACTACATCGAAGCACCCATTGCCCACAGCCATGACCATGCGCAGTTGGTCTTCGGCCTGTCCGGGCACCTGGACCTTGAAGTGGAAGGGCGCGGCAGCCAGGTCCGCGAGAGCAGCGTGATGGTGTTGCCCTTCTCGGCCCACCACACCTGCGGCAGTCGCGATGGCAGCCGATGCCTGGTGCTGGACGTGCCCACCGAACACTGGGTGCTGCAATCGTTGGGCGAGCATGCCGATGCCAGCCGCCGCCTGCTCGACCAACCGGCGCGTCTGGCCCTGGATTCGCGGCAAAGCCAGTTGGTGCAATGGCTGGCGCACAGCCCGGTGGACGACCCGCTGATCGTCCAGCAAGGCGCGGTACTGCTGCTGGCCAGCCTCAATCATCCGCTGGCTCCCAGCGCGCCGGGCCGCCGCCTGCCCTATGCCGCGTTCAATGCACATATCGAACGGCACGCCGCCCACCCTCTGCAAGTCGCGGACCTGGCACGCCTCGCCGACCTGTCGGTGGCGCGCCTGCATGCCCGTTTCATCGCCGAGTGCGGGCAGACGCCCATGGACTTCATCCGCAGTCGCCGCCTGCATAAGGCCTTGGGCCTGTTAAGGGAAACGCCGTTGCCCATCGGCGAAATTGCCGAGCGCGTCGGCTATGCCTCGCAAAGCGCGTTTGCCGCTGCGATGCTGCGCGAATTCGGCGCCGCGCCCAGCGCGCTGCGGCGCACCACAAAATAGCGAGTCCTGCGCTAAAAATCGCCAGTCGGGCGACAGACACTCACGCCCCCAGCCTCTAGACTGCGCGCCTGTCACCCCGTTGGTTCAAGGATCGCAATGACTCCCCGCTCAGCCCTCGGCGCCTTGCATATCGGCGCATTGATGTTTGGCCTCACCGGCGTATTCGGCAAACTCGCGGCCGCCTCGCCGACCATCATCGTGTTCGGCCGTGCCGCGTTTGCGTTGATTGCCCTGGCGATCTTTGCGCGGTTCGCCAGCAATGCGCCGTGGAAACAGCTGCAGATGCGCGACTGGCGCCGGCTGCTGATCAGCGGTGTATTGCTGGCGGCGCACTGGGTAACGTTCTTCATCGCGGTCAAGGTCGCCGGCGTGGCCGTCGCCACCCTGGGGTTTACCGCGTTCCCGGCGTTTACCGTGATCCTCGAAGGCTTGATCTTCCGCGAGCGCATCCGCGCCAACGAAGTGCTGCTGGTGGCCCTGGTCACGGTGGGCCTGGTGCTGGTGACACCGGACTTCAACCTCGCCAGCCAAGCCACGGGCGGCCTGCTCTGGGGCATCGCCTCGGGATTGCTGTTCTCCCTGCTGTCACTGAATAACCGCGCCAGCTCCGGGCGGGTTCCAGCGGTACAGGCGGCGCTGTGCCAGAACGTGGTGGTCGCGCTGTGCCTGCTGCCCGTGGCGGCGCCGGGGCTGGCGGATGTGCGCGCGCTCGACTGGCTGTGGATCGGCCTGCTCGGTGTGTTCTGTACCGGCCTGGCCCACAGCCTGTTTGTCGCCAGCCTCGCGGTGATCAAGGCCCGCACCGCGTCGGTGGTGTTCGCCATGGAACCGGTCTACGGCATCACCGTCGCCTGGCTGCTGTTTGCCGAAACCCCGACCTTGCGCATGCTGCTGGGCGGCGCGCTGATCATCGTCGCCATCGTGCTTTCCGGCCTGCTGGGCAGCGCCAGCCAGGCCAAACAGCCGGCTGCAACGGCCTGATCTATACTCTGCCCATCCGCAACAGTGTGTCGTCGTCGACGGATAAAGACTTCTCGACGACAGCCAGGGTGTTTAACGGTGCTGCAAGCGAGTGGTCACGCCATTAACGCTATGCAGGAGTTGCATCATGGAAACACTTATCAGCTTGCTGGTTCAGATCATCAGCGGTGCCGTCGGCGGTAATCTGGCGGGGATGACCAAGCAGAGCCTGGGCACCGGGCTCAATACCTTCCTCGGCGGTGTCGGCGGCCTGGTGCTGGGCCAGCTCGTCTCGGCGCTGACGGGCACATCCGGCGGCGAAGCGATGGATGTGGCGACGGTCGGCAGCAACATCGTTGGCGGTGGCGTCGGCGGCCTGGTGCTGACGTGGGTCGTCGGTTTCATCAAGAGCAAGATGGCCGCCAAGTAGGGGCGCATCCCCCGGTCACCGCCCCTGTGCGGCGGTGACCTTCACACCTTGCGATCGTTGTGCCCCAGGTCGCGCTGCGGGTCGATCTGGTCGCGCACGCGCTGCTTGAGCACCTTGGCCTCCGGAAAGCCGCCGTCAGCCTTACGCTCCCAGATCTGCACACCGTCGCAGGTGATGCGAAAAGCGCCGCCGGTAGCCGGTTCCAGCGCCACTTTGCCCAGGTCGTCGGCAAAGGTACTCAACAGTTCCTGGGCCAACCATGCGGCGCGCAGCAGCCACTGGCACTGGGTGCAATAGGTGATGACGATCTCGGGTTTATTCGGCGACATAATTTGACAGGTTCCTGGCGTAACGGGCTGGGAGGGTCGGGTGGCTATAATACCGGCCTTTATCGTCCAGCCCCGAGATTCATGATGCGCCGCCTGTTGTCCTGCCTGTTGCTGTGCCTGCTGCCCCTTCTTGCCGAGGCGGTTGAAACTCCACGCCCGAAAATCGGCCTGGTGCTGTCCGGCGGCGCCGCGCGCGGGCTGGCCCACATCGGCGTGCTCAAGGCCCTGGAGGAACAAGGGATTCATATCGATGCAATTGCCGGTACCAGCATGGGCGCGGTGATCGGCGGGTTGTACGCGTCGGGCTACAAGATCGATGAACTGGAAAAGCTCGCACTGGGTATCGATTGGCAGCAGGCACTCTCCGATGCGCCACCCCGGGAGGACGTACCGTTTCGCCGCAAGCAGGATGACCGGGACTTCCTGGTCAAGCAGAAACTCAGTTTCCGCGACGATGGCAGCCTCGGCCTGCCGCTGGGCGTCATCCAGGGCCAGAACCTCGCGCTGCTGCTGGAAAGCATGTTTGCCCACAGCAGCAACACGCGAAATTTCGACAAGCTGCCGATCCCCTTTCGCGCCGTCGCAACCGATATCACCACTGGCGAAAAAGTAGTGTTCAGCAAAGGCCACCTGCCCCAGGTGATCCGCGCCAGCATGTCGATCCCGGCCGTGTTCGCGCCAGTGGAACTCGACGGCCGGCTGCTGGTGGACGGCGGCATGACCGATAACATCCCGCTGGACGTGGCGCGGGAGATGGGCGTCGACATCGCCATCGTGGTGGACATCGGCACGCCGCTGCGCTCGCGCAAGCAACTGGCCACGGTGGTGGACGTGCTCAACCAGTCCATCACCCTGATGACCCGGCGCAACTCCGAAGAACAACTCAAGGCCCTGCACCCCAAGGATGTGCTGATCCAGCCGCCTCTGGCCGCCTACGGCGTCACCGACTTCGGCCGCGCCAAGGACATGATCGACGCCGGCTACCGCGCCACCCGCGCCCTCGATGTGCGCCTGGCCCACCTGCGTCCCGCCGAGCCGATCGACCCGGAACTGGTGGCCGCGCGCGCGCCGGGTGAACGGACTCCGATCATCACTGCGATCAGCGTGGAGAACGACTCGAAAGTCAGCGAAGACGTGATCCGCTACTACATCCGCCAAACCCTCGGCGAGCCGCTGAACCTGAGCCGCCTGCAAGTGGACATGGGCACCTTGTATGGCCTGGATTACTTTGAACAGGTGCAATACCGCGTGGTGAAAAAAGGCCACGACAACACCCTGGTGATCAGCGCACGCGGCAAACGCAGCGGCACCGACTACCTGCGCCTGGGCCTGAACCTGTCGGACGACATGCGTGGCGACAGCGCCTTCAACCTCGGCGCCAGCTACCGCATGAATGGCATCAACCGCCTCGGCGCGGAATGGCTGACGCGGGTGCAGATCGGCGATCGGCAAGAGCTGTACAGCGAGTTCTACCAACCGATGGACACCGGCTCGCGCTATTTCGTCGCCCCTTACCTCAAGGCCCAGGCGCAGAATGTCGAACTGATTCTGGACAACGACCCCATCTCCGAATACCGCCTGGAACGCTACGGTTTCGGCCTGAACGTCGGGCGCCAGATCGGCAACAGTGGCGAGCTGCGTTTCGGCGTCGGCGAAGCCTGGGGCAAGGCGGATGTACGCATCGGCGACCGCGACCTGCCAAGCGTGAGCTTCAGCGAAGGCTTCTACGAACTGAAGTACTCCTTCGACTCCCTGGACAACGTGTACTTCCCCCACACCGGCGAAGACATCGGCCTGGCTTGGCGCGAGTTCGAACCGGGGCTGGGGTCCGATCAACGCTACCGGCAATGGGAATTCAAGCTGGACAAGGCCATGAGCCACGGCCCGGACACACTCGTACTGGGCGGCCGCTACGGACGCACCATGGACAATACGGACGTGGTGATATCCAGCTTCCTACTGGGCGGCGCACGGCAGCTGTCGGGCTTCCGTCAGGACGCGATCTCGGGGCAGAACGTCAGCTTGATGCGCGCCGTGTACTACCGCCGCCTGACGCCGCGCTCATACTTGCCGCTGGATTTCCCGCTGTACCTGGGCGCGTCGCTGGAACGCGGACGGGCGTGGAACAACGACAATGAGTTCGACAGCGGTTATATCAACGCCGCGAGTATTTTCCTGGGCTTCGACACACCGTTGGGGCCGCTGAATTTCAGCTACGGGTTCAACGACGACAATCAGCAGGCGGTGTACCTGAACCTCGGCCAGACCTTCTGAAACGCTGACCGTAAAAACCAAGATGGGAGCTGGCTGGCTTGTGATGGCGGTATTTCAGTCGCCAGATCAATTGACTGAATGTCCGTTATCGCAGGCAAGCCAACTCCCACCTATTCGATCTCTGTTGCGCCTGACGTCAGGACTTTTCCAGATTCGCCAGAATGTGCCCGTGCACGCGCATGCACACCCGCAGGTCCTCTTCATTCACGCCCACGAACAACTCATGGCGCAATGCAGTGGCGATGGTTTCAATCTGCTCGATCAACGGTCGGGCGCTGTCACACAGCAGGATGCGCTTGGCGCGCCGGTCTTCCACCACCGCCTGGCGCTGCACCAGCCCTTGGCTTTCCAGGCTGTCGAGCAAGCGTGCCAGTGTCGGCCCTTCGACGCCGACACTTTGTGCCAGCTCACGCTGCGTCGGTGCTTCTTCGAAACGCGCCAAGTGCAGCAGCACCAGCCAGCGTGCCTGAGACAAGCCCAGCCCCGCCAAACGGCGGTCCAGTTCGGCGCGCCAACCTCGGGACATTTGCGCCAACTGCATGCCAAAACGGTGTTGATCGGTTAACGGCATAAAAAACTCATGGTTTAGACTGAAAACAAAGTATGACTAATTATTAGTCAGCTAAGCATGAGCCATGTCAGTAGGCAAGCGCTCGTCTGTACTGATTCGTTTCATCGTCGCAATTGGCACACTAAATTTCGAACTCAGACTGCAACGCGGCACGCACACAGTACAAAACACCCTCGGGAACCCGACCCGTGAACAGCGGTGCAATCTCCGCAACTGGTGGCAGTTCGCCTTCACCGTCCAGGAAGGCATCCTGGATTTCACCGAGCAAATCTTCTGGCAAATCAAGGGCCTGCTCTAACGACAACTGTTGCTTACCGATGGATTCGGCCAGCAGCGTGTAGACGTTTTTTTCCGAGCATTGCAACTGGCCAGCGATCTGGATCGGGGTCATGCCGGCCCGCGCCAGGCTGATCAATTCGTGGCGAATATCGGCAATTTCCTTCGGCGCTTCGGCCTGGCCGCCGAGCACTTCGAGGAAGGCCTGGCCATAACGTTCCAGCTTGCGCGCGCCCACGCCACTGACCCGGCCCATTTCGGCCAGGGTGGTCGGCTGCTCGCGCAACATCTCCAGCAAGGTCGAGTCGGGGAAAATAACGTAAGGCGGCACGCTGTGTTCCTGCGCCAGTTTGCGCCGCAGGGCGCGCAAGGCTTCCCACTGTTCACGCTCCTCGAAGCGCACCAGTTGGCTGGCCTGGCTGGTACTGCTCTTGGCGGTGGTCTGCGGCTTGAGGTCGCGGCGCAGTTCCAGGCTCACTTCCCCCTTGAGCAACGGCCGGCAACTGTCGTTCAGGCGCAGGCCGCCGTAGCCTTCGATGTCGATGTCCACCAGGCCGCGCGCGACCATCTGGCGGAACAGCGATCGCCATTCGCCTTCGGCACGGGCCTTGCCGACGCCGTAGACCGAGAGTTTCTCATGGCCGAAGCTGCGCACCTTCTCGTTGTCCTTGCCCAGCAACACATCCACCAGATGGCCGACGCCATAACGCTGGCCGGTGCGGTAGATGGCGGACAAACCCTGGCGCGCCGGTTCAGTGGCATCCCAGGTTTGCACGCCGTCGACACAGTTGTCGCAATGGCCGCAGGGTTCGGGCATGTCTTCGTCGAAATACGCCAGCAAGGTCTGGCGGCGGCAACGCGTCTCTTCGCAGAGTGACAGCATGGCGTCGAGCTTGTGCTGTTCCAGGCGTTTGTGGCGCTCGTCACCTTCGGAGTTCTGCAGCATTTGCTTGAGCATCACCACGTCTTGCAGGCCGTAGACCATCCACGCATCGGCCGGCAGGCCATCACGCCCGGCGCGCCCGGTTTCCTGGTAATACGCCTCGAGGGATTTGGGCAGATCCATATGGGCCACGAAGCGCACGTTGGACTTGTCGATGCCCATGCCGAACGCGATGGTTGCCACCATGATCAGGCCTTCCTCGTTGAGGAAGCGCTTCTGATGATAGGCACGCAAGTCGTTGGGCAAGCCTGCATGGTAGGGCAACGCCGGATAACCCTGCTCGCACAGGAAGGCGGCCACTTCGTCGACCTTCTTGCGCGACAGGCAATAGACGATGCCCGCATCGCTGCGCCGCTCGGACAGGAACGCCAGCAACTGCTTGCGCGGCTGTTCCTTGGGCACGATGCGATAGAAAATATTCGGCCGGTCAAAGCTCGACAGGAAGCGCTCGGCGTTCTGCAAATGCAGGCGCTCGACGATTTCTTCGCGAGTGCGCTTGTCGGCGGTGGCGGTCAGGGCGATACGCGGGACGTCGGGGAACAGTTCCGCCAATTGCCCCAACTGCAAATATTCGCGACGGAAATCATGCCCCCATTGCGATACGCAGTGCGCTTCATCGATGGCGAACAGGGCGATTTCCAGGCTCTGCAAGAAGGCCAGCATGCGCGGCTGCACCAAGCGCTCGGGGGCCAGGTAAAGCATTTTCACTTCGCCGCGCTTGATACGCGCGGCCAGGTCGCGCTGCTGTTCGGCGCTGAGCGTGGAGTTCAATGCGGCAGCAGCAACGCCGAGTTCCTCAAGGGTCGCCACCTGATCGTCCATCAGCGCGATCAACGGCGACACCACCACGGCAAGGCCGTTACGTAGCAACGCCGGAACCTGGAAACACAACGACTTGCCACCGCCGGTCGGCATCAGGACGAGGGCATCACCGCCATTGGCCACGCGCTCAATGATCGCACCCTGGCGGCCACGAAAACTGTCGTAGCCGAAGATGTCCTTGAGGACGCGTTGAGCCTGCTCGAGCATGTAAAACTCCAAATATCGCCGAAATCCCTCCATACAGGCTGGCCGAAAAAGCGCGTATCTACGGAAAATAATCCGTAAGCGAAGTTTTCTCGGGTTGGCGCTGGCCTGCAGGGGGCATCACAAAACGCGGCAGTATACCCGAGCGTCGGCCGGCAAAGGGCGCGGCTGACGAACAGCGGCCGCTATCTAAAACCGGCCAAATATGCAGTGTGGCTGGCCTGGGCGCTCAAGAAAGCCTAGAATTCAGCATCGTTTATTCCCAAGGTAGTCCTTCAATGTCCTTCGCTGAGCAACTAACCCGCCTGCAAGCCTTCCTCGACGCCGATGAGCTGCATGACGAGGCGCTGGACTACGTGGCCGCCCACGGCTACCTGACCGCCCTGTCGATTTCTTCCGACATCGTGCCGGACCGTGAGTGGATCGACGCCTTGTTCGCCGAAGAGCCTCATTACGCTGACGCCGCCCAGCGCGAAGAGATCGAAGCCACCCTGCTCGCCCTCAAGGCCCACATCGGTCGCCAACTGGCCTCCGACGAGGAATTCGAGCTGCCGTGCGACCTCGACCTGGGCGAAGAGCCGGACGACTCCGACCTGCGCGGCTGGTGCATCGGCTTCATGGAAGGCGTGTTCCTGCGCGAAGCCGCCTGGTTCGAAACCGCCGAAGAAGAAGTCAGCGAAATGCTGCTGCCGATCATGGTCGGTTCGGGCCTGTTCGACGACCAGCCGGAGTTCTCCGACATCGCCGCCGACGCCAATCTGATGGACGACATGATCGTACAGATCCCGGAAGCCCTGACTGCCCTGTACCTGCTGTGCAACGCCCCCGACGAAAAACCGGCGCTCCTCAAGCCACGTCACCACTGAGTCGCACGCCCGTGATCGCCATGGGCAAGCGCTCGCCGCTCCTGCGTTACGCACTGCTGGCTATCGGCTGGCTGAGCGTAACGCTGGGCGTGATCGGCATCTTCCTGCCGGTATTGCCCACCACCCCCTTCCTGCTTCTTGCCGCCGCTTGCTTCGCGCGCAGCTCCCCGCGTTTCTACGCCTGGCTGGTGGAACACCCGCGCCTGGGCCCATGGATTCGTGACTACCTGGACGGCAATGGCATCCCGCTCAAGGGTAAGGTCTACGCCATCGGCCTGATGTGGCTGAGTATCGGTTTTTCCTGCTACCTGGTGCCTCTGCCGTGGGCCCGCGGCTTCATGCTGACCAGCGCGGTACTGGTGACGATCTACATCCTGCGCCAGAAAACCCTGCCGCCGCGCTGAGCCTCTTTAACACCGTGCCCTGCGACATTAGTGCTCACAAGACCTTGGTCGACACTGACTAATCCCCAGGCATCATGCGAGACTGTCCAACCGGGCCCGAAATGCCTGGGCGTGTTTCTGTCCGGAGTTACCATGACGCTGTCCAGCGGGCTGATCGCCGCCGTTGCCTTGGCCTATATGGCCATTATGTTTTCCATCGCCTTTTACGGTGACCGCCGCCATGCGCCGTTGCCGCCGCGCATGCGTGCCTGGGTGTACAGCCTGTCGCTGGCCGTTTATTGCACCAGTTGGACCTTCTTCGGCGCCGTAGGCCAGGCGGCCGAACAACTGTGGGCGTTTATACCTATCTACCTGGGACCGGTGCTGTTACTGGTATTCGCCCCCTGGGTCCTGCAAAAGATGATTCTGATCAGCAAGCAGGAAAACATCACTTCCATCGCTGACTTTATCGCCGCACGCTACGGCAAATCCCAGTCGTTGGCGGTGGTGGTCGCGCTGATCTGCATGGTCGGCGTGTTGCCTTACATCGCCCTGCAACTGAAGGGCATCGTACTCGGGGTGAACCTGCTGATCGGTGCCGGCGCGGATGCCACCGGCACCCGCGCCCAGGACACGGCGCTGATCGTATCGCTGGTGCTGGCGCTGTTCACCATTGTCTTCGGTACGCGCAACCTCGATGCCACCGAACACCACCGCGGCATGGTGCTGGCGATTGCCTTCGAGTCGCTGGTCAAGCTGTTCGCGTTTCTCGCAGTCGGCGTGTTTGTGACCTACGGCCTCTACGACGGTTTCGACGACTTGTTCAGCCAGGCGATGTTGGCACCACGCCTGGAGGAATACTGGAACGAAACCGTCAACTGGCCAACGATGGTGGTACAGACCGGCGTCGCGATGATGGCGATCATCTGCCTGCCCCGGCAGTTTCACGTCACCGTCGTGGAAAACATCGACCCCCAGGATTTGCGCCTGGCCAAATGGGTTTTCCCTGCGTACTTGATCCTCGCCGCGCTGTTTGTCGTACCGATCGCCCTCGGCGGCAAAATGCTCTTGCCCGGCTCGGTGCTACCCGATTCCTACGTGATCAGCCTGCCCTTGGCTGAGGCCCATCCGATCCTCGCCCTGCTGGCGTTCATTGGCGGCGCGTCAGCCGCCACCGGCATGGTGATTGTGGCGAGCATCGCGTTGTCGACCATGGTGTCCAACGACATGCTGCTGCCTTGGCTGTTGCGCCGCTCCAGCGCAGAACGGCCGTTTGAAGTGTTCCGCCACTGGATGCTCTCGGTACGCCGCGTCAGCATTGTGCTCATCCTGCTGCTGGCGTATGTCAGCTACCGATTGCTCGGCTCCAGCGCGAGCCTGGCGACGATCGGCCAGATTGCCTTCGCCGCGGTGACCCAACTGGCACCTGCCATGCTCGGCGCGCTGTATTGGAAACAGGCGAATCGACGCGGCGTGTTTGCCGGCTTGGCGGCAGGCACGTTCCTGTGGTTCTACACCTTGGTCCTACCGGTTACCGCGAAAAGCCTGGGCTGGTCGCTCAGCCTTTTCCCCGGCCTGACCTGGTTGCATTCCCACCCGCTCGGCTTGCCCCTCACGTCGCTGACCCTGGGCACCGTGTTCTCCCTGGCGGGCAACTTCACACTGTTCGTCTGGGTCTCGATGCTTTCGCGTACCCGGGTGTCCGAACACTGGCAGGCCGGGCGCTTCATCGGCCAGGAAACCAGCCAGCGCGCCAGCACTCGCTCCATGTTGTCGGTCCAGATCAGCGACCTGCTGAGCCTGGCCGCGCGCTTTGTCGGCGAAGAACGCGCGCAGCAGAGTTTTATCCGCTTCGCCTATCGCCAGGGCAAGGGCTTCAACCCCAACCAGAATGCCGATAACGATTGGATCGCGCATACCGAACGCCTGCTGGCGGGTGTACTCGGCGCCTCCTCGACTCGCGCAGTCGTAAAGGCCGCGATTGAAGGTCGGGACATGCTGCTGGAGGACGTAGTACGGATCGCCGACGAAGCCTCCGAAGTGCTGCAATTCAATCGGGCCCTGCTACAAGGCGCCATCGAAAACATCACCCAGGGCATCAGCGTGGTGGACCAGTCTCTCAAGCTGGTGGCGTGGAACCGCCGTTACCTGGAGCTGTTCAACTACCCCGAGGGATTGATCAGCGTCGGCCGGCCGATTGCCGACATCATTCGCTATAACGCCGAGCGCGGCTTGTGCGGACCGGGTGAGGCCGAAGTGCATGTGGCGCGACGCCTGCACTGGATGCGCCAAGGCCGCGCGCACACCTCCGAACGCCTGTTCCCGAATGGGCGGGTGATTGAACTGATCGGCAACCCGATGCCCGGCGGTGGTTTCGTCATGAGCTTCACCGACATCACCGCGTTCCGCGAGGCCGAACACGCACTGACCGAGGCGAACGAGGGCTTGGAACGACGGGTCACCGAGCGGACACACGAGCTGTCGCAGCTAAACATGGCGCTCACCGATGCCAAGGGCGTGGCCGAGTCCGCGAACCAATCGAAGACGCGCTTTCTCGCAGCGGTCAGCCATGACCTGATGCAACCGCTGAACGCTGCACGCCTGTTCTCCGCCGCCCTCTCCCACCAGAACGACGGCCTGTCGAGCGAAGCCCGGCAACTGGTGCAACACCTCGACAGCTCGCTACGTTCCGCCGAAGACCTGATCAGCGACCTGCTGGACATCTCGCGCCTGGAAAACGGCAAGATCAATCCGCAACGCCAGCCGTTCGTGCTCAACGAACTGTTCGACACCCTCGGCGCCGAATTCAAGGCGCTCGCCCAGGAACAAGGCCTGCGCTTCCGCTTGCGCGGCAGTCATTTGCGCGTGGACAGTGACATCAAGTTGCTGCGCCGGATTTTGCAGAACTTTCTGACGAATGCTTTCCGCTATGCCGACGGTCCAGTGCTGCTGGGTGTACGCCGACACCAGGGCGAGTTGAGCCTGGAAGTCTGGGATCGCGGCCCCGGCATTCCGCAGGATAAACAGAAGGTGATTTTCGAGGAGTTCAAACGCCTGGACAGCCACCAGACCCGCGCCGAAAAGGGCCTCGGCCTGGGCCTGGCGATTGCCGATGGCCTGTGTCGCGTATTGGACCATCGCCTGAGCGTGCGCTCATGGCCGGGCAAGGGCAGCGTATTCAGCGTGCGCGTGCCGCTGGCTCGCAACCAGACCAGCACACCGATCAAGACCGCGCAGGAAACCGGTCTGCCCCTGAGCGGCGCGCGGGTGCTGTGTGTGGATAACGAAGAAAGCATCCTGATAGGCATGCGCAGCCTGCTGACGCGCTGGGGCTGCGAAGTATGGACCGCCACCGACCAGGCACAATGCGCGGCGCTGCTGGCCGATGGCGTGCGCCCACAACTGGCGCTGGTGGATTACCACCTGGACCACGGCGAAACCGGCACGGAGTTGATGGGCTGGCTGCGCACACAGTTGGCGGAGCCGATTCCCGGCGTGGTCATCAGCGCCGACGGTCGTCCGGAGATGGTGGCGCAAGTGCATGCGGCGGGGCTGGATTATCTGGCCAAACCGGTGAAGCCGGCGGCGTTGCGCGCCTTGCTCAGCCGGCATCTGCCCCTTTGATCAGCCACCTATTCGGGCAGGTGCGCCACCCCGTCGGAGTCGGTCATTGCCCGCTCCAACAGGTCGGCGGGCAAGCTTTTGCTGGCGCGGGCGCCGAGCAACCTTAACTGTTCGGTGCGGCTGACCAGATTACCGCGACCATCTGTCAGCTTATTCCGCGCTGCGCTGTAAGCCTTATCCAATTGCTGCAGACGGTTACCCACTTCATCCAGGTCCTGGATAAACAGCACGAACTTGTCGTACAGCCAGCCGGCGCGCTCCGCGATTTCCCGGGCGTTCTGGCTCTGGCGTTCCTGCTTCCACAGGCTGTCGATGACCCGCAGGGTGGCGAGCAAGGTGGTGGGGCTGACGATGACGATATGACGGTCGAAGGCTTCCTGGAACAGGTTGGGCTCAGCCTGCAAGGCCGCCGAAAAAGCGGCTTCAATCGGCACGAACAGCAACACGAAATCCAGGCTGTGCAAGCCCTCCAGGCGTTTGTAGTCCTTACCGGCCAAACCTTTGACGTGATTGCGCAGGGACAGCACATGCTGTTTGAGCGCCGCCTGGCCGATCACCTCGTCGTCCGCCGCCACGTACTGCTGATAGGCCGTCAGGCTGACCTTGGAGTCCACCACCACCTGCTTGTCACCGGGCAACATGATCAGCACGTCCGGCTGGAAGCGCTCACCGTCCGGACCTTTCAGGCTGACCTGGGTCTGGTACTCGCGGCCCTTCTCCAGGCCGGCGTGTTCCAGCACACGCTCAAGGATCAGTTCACCCCAGTTGCCCTGGGTCTTCTGGCCTTTCAGCGCACGGGTCAAATTCGTGGCTTCGTCCGACAGACGCAGGTTCAGTTGCTGCAGGCGTTCAAGCTCCTTGCCCAGGGAAAAGCGTTCACGGGCTTCATTCTGATAGCTTTCTTCGACACGCTTTTCGAAGGACTGGATGCGTTCTTTCAAGGGATCGAGCAACTGTCCGAGGCGCTCCTGACTGGTTTCGGCGAAGCGCTGTTCGCGCTCGTCGAAAATCTTCCCGGCCAGTTCGGCGAACTGCGCCCGCAATTCGTCCCGCGAGCCCTGCAGGTCGGCGAGGCGTTGCTGATGGCTGTCCTGTTGCTCGCGCAGCTCCGCACGCAAGGCCGCCGACAACGCGTCAAGGCGACGCAGTTCGGCTTCCTTGGCGCTGCGGTCGAGGTTCCAGGCGTGGGCGGCGTCGCGGGCATTGTCGCGATCGATCTGCAGCAATTCGACTTCGCGGCGCACGGCGGCCAGGTCTGCCTGCTTGGCGGCGTTGGCCTGGCTGAGGTCGCTGATTTCGTCACGGCTGGCGTCCAGTTGGGCC
Organism: Pseudomonas sp. Pse79; assembly: GCF_024519615.1. Taxonomy (NCBI): domain Bacteria; kingdom Pseudomonadati; phylum Pseudomonadota; class Gammaproteobacteria; order Pseudomonadales; family Pseudomonadaceae; genus Pseudomonas; species Pseudomonas sp. Pse79. Next base: position 219,979 of record NZ_JALJRR010000006.1, on the reverse strand, counting down.
GCCAATCCTTCCTGGGCCAGTTGCGCGGTGGTCAGGCGCTCTTCAAGCAATTCCCAGCCGGCCATGCGCGCGGCCAGACGGCGCTGAAGCTGCCAGCACACGGCCAATAACGGCACTGCCGCGCCAGCAAGTCCCAGGGCAATACTGGTCCAGTCAAAAGCCATAGCCATGTCTGCCATCACCGAAAAAGAGCAAGGTTAACCAAGCAAGGGGGTTGAGGACAGCTCAGTCTTCGACCTGGCCCAATTCACGCTGGGCGCGGCGGTCACCGGCACGGGCAGCCAGGCGCAGCAGGTCGTGGCCGATGCGGCGGTCGCGGGCATTGTCGCATTCGCGGCACATCAATTGGCCGAGTCGGCTTTGCGCTGCGACCACGCCATCACGGGCCGGCTGTTTGAGCAAGCGCCCGGCAAAATGTTTGATGTTGGTGCTGTGACCAAGACGTGGGCTGTCGAGCAACCACAAGGCCACCTTCAAGGAGAAACGTTTGGGTGGGGTAACAACCGGAGGGGTGTCGGTAACAGAAGATGATACTGAGCGAAACTTCATAAAGCACTGCGGGACAGAACGGAAGGCGCGCCACTCTACTCTTTTTTTCGTACAGGTAAAGCCGAAAAAACCCTGCACGCCCGTGCTAGAGCAAGCGCTCGGGACAATCCACAGAAGCTGTGGATAACTCAGTGGACAACCCACCTTTAACTCGCGCAAAGCCCCATGGAATGGGGGCCGCAGTCAAACTGACGATTTTTTCACCAATAAAAAAAAGCGATATTTTTCATTGACTTAAATTTTCATTACAGGCAAATGGGGCCCGATGGAAACACTTGACAGAACGGTGACACATACCGTGAACAATGTGTACAAGTCCCTTTTCTCCGGTTATATCGCCAAAGGTTTTTGATCCGACATGGCTTGAACATGTTACCGGCACGACCAGGCAGGGACTTTTCAAATTCAATGCGGGTCGCCACACTGCCGCACCTACAACGCAACCATGTACGGGTCGATGAAAGGAATTCTGTTATTCACCGTGTTGCTGCTGGCCATTTGCGCGACCTCCCTGGGAATCAACGCCGCTCTGCCTTCGCCGGACGGCGCATTGTTTGCGATCGCGATCCTGCTCTCCGCCGCGTTCACCGCCGCCAGCCTGTGCATCGAGTTGGGCGAGGGCCGGATCAATGACATGGGCGACGTCATGAAAATGATCGAGACCGGCCAGTCCCTGCGCCTGACCCTGGCCGCGTATGCGCTGGGCTGCTCGCTGGCGGCAGCCGTCACGGTGCTGGTGTATCACGGGGTGCTGGAGGGCTGACTGAAGTTTTTTTACCGATACGCTTCCATTCCCCACTTCGATCCGTTACTATCCGCGGCGTTAGTACCAAGCTGAAAGTCAATTCTGGTCGAACAACTCCCCTGAACAACACGGGATCGACCACCTTGATGGTTTCCAGGTATCACTTGCGACGACACAGCCTTTGAACAAGCAAAGGGTGTCGCGAAGTCTCAATACTCTGACCGAACCAACCTGCCAATTGATCAGGATCTTCACCCCGGGCCCAGAACCTTAGCCCCTGTTGTGTTGCCTGCCCTCCTAAGTACCTACCTGCCAGCCTAAGCGCGCCTAAACTATTAGCGCTTCAAACTGGCTGCTTTGTTCCAGTCGGGTTCTTCGTTCGATCAATAGTGATCGACGTCACTGGAACGTTTTAACGTTGCGCGGTTCTTAACCGTGTCATTTGTAGGAACACCCATAATATGTCCACTCAAATCCATACTCAGGACGCCATTCGCGCCCTCACCAACGCTTTTGCACCAATGAACTGCCTGATCATGGCCGCTCGCAAAGGCTGCTTCAGCTTCACCCTGGTCAACGAACACGGCATCGCTCGTCACAGCGAACGCCTGTACCCCGATCAATACTCCAGCGCAGAGCCGCTGCAGGCCGTGATCGAGCGTACCCGTCAGGCACTGATTGCCTGATCGACCGAAGTTGCTGAAACCCAAAAACCCTGTTTAACAAGCAGGGTTTTTTATTGCCCGGCATTCAGGTTTTGAATATTTGCACTCAGCACGAATAGATATAAACGTTATAACTGAATAAAGAAGATGTTTTTAAAACAGTCCTTTACACCACGAATATGACACTACACTTCAACTCAAGCGGCATGATCCGCTTCCGACGGGCCTGAGATCCGATCCACCGCTGCCAAGCCCCCACCCGCTCAGGCTTAGTCGACCACTTTCACGGACAGAGGCGAGTATGGGTATCGCTGCCAGCGAATTGTGTCGTTATGTGATCAGGCCGACGCTTGTTTACCTCGGGCGCCACGACCAGACCGCTGAATCCCTGCTGCTGGGTATTGCCGCCAGCCAGTCGGAACTTGGCTCCGCCTTGCACGACCGTCGCGGCCACGGCCTCTACAGCATCTCCGACCAGCGTCACCGCGCCCTATGGGACACCTACCTGGCGCTGGACCCCGAACGCGCCAGCCTGGTACGCGGCCTGGCCAGCCAGCACGCCTTCCTTGGCGCGCCCCAGCTTGAGCTGACCGTCAACCTGCGTTATGCCACCGCCATCGCCTGGTTACTGGTGGAACAACAGCGCCCCGCCTTGCCCGAACCGGGTGACATATTGGCCATGGCGCGTATCTGGAAAGAAATATTTCACCCTCAAGGCCGTCTTCGCGATTTCACCCACGCCTGGAAAACCTGTGTTTCATCCATGAATCAGGTGACCTGCTGATCGGGCAATTTACAAAATCCGGCAAAATGCGGCGATTTTGGTAGGATTGTCCTACAAAACGGCTCTATCTCCTGTGTTACAGCCTATAGCGCGATATGTAATTTGTTGATACTTTCCGCTGCGGTGATCACACGGAGTTCTAATAATGAAAAAAGTAATGCTCAAGACCACACTTAGCCTCGCCGTTGCCATGGCCTCTTCCTACGTCTTCGCAAGTGGCTTTGCCCTTAACGAACAAGACGTCGCCGGGATGGGTACGGGCTTCGCAGGACGCTCTTCTACTGCCGAAAACGCAAGCACTGTCTACGGTAACCCAGCCGGTATGGCTCGCCTGGAAGGCCAACAAATTACCGGCGGTTTCGCGGTGATCGATGCCTCCACCGATATCAAAGATGCCGGCGGCCGTTCCAGCGGGACTAACAAAGGCGACATGGTGCCTTTCACTGGCGTGCCTTTCGGCTTCTACACCAACAAACTCAACGATCAATGGTCTATCGGCTTCGGTGTTTATGCACCGTTCGGCCTGAAAACCGACTACGAAAGTGGTTTCCAGGGTCGCGGGTTTGGCAACAAGAGCGAAGTATCGGTCATCACCTTCCAACCGACTGTCAGCTACGCGTTCAATGATCGCGTTTCCATCGGTTTTGGTCCGACCATCAACCGTATCGACGGCACCCTGGAATCGCGGCCGAGCCTGGCTGGCCTGGGGATGCCAGGCGACAACAAAGTCAAAGTCAAAGGCGACGACACCGCCCTGGGCTTTAACGCCGGTATCCTGGTTCAAGCCACCGATACCACTCGCGTCGGCCTGACCTACCACTCGGCAGTGAAGTACAAACTCGAAGGCCACACCGACGTCACCAAAGCGTCCACGGTTCCATCAGGAGTGCTGGCCAATAACCGCTACGACGCCTCATTGAAAGTCGACACGCCTGAATCCTGGGACCTGTCGGTGACTCAAGACCTCAACGACGCCTGGAAACTGTATGCGGGTGCAACCTGGACTCGTTGGAGTCGCTTGAAAGACATCACCATCAAAAACGAAGGTGTGACAGCGGCTAACGGAGGCGCACTGGCACCTGCGCTTGTCGGCACTATCACTGAACCGCAGAACTGGCACGACACCTGGGCTTACGCCTTGGGTACCTCGTATCAGCTCACCAAGCAGGTGGTACTGCGTACCGGCCTGTCCTTCGACCAGTCGCCAACCAACAACACTGATCGTTCGCCGCGCATTCCTACCGGTGACCGGACCATCTTCAGTGTTGGTATGGGTTACGCAGTGATGGATAACATGACCGTTGACCTGGCTTACTCCTACCTCAAGGAAGAGTCGGTCAAAGTCAACAAATCCAACGCGCTGGGTTCCTACAGCTCCAAATACGAAAACAGCGCCAACGGTTTCGGCCTGGGTGTGACTTACAAGTTCTGACCTGCTCGCGCATAAAAAGCCCCGCTCTCCGGCAAAGGAGGCGGGGCTTTTCAATGGGTAACGATCAGGGTTTCGACGCCAACGCTGCCTCTACCGCCTTGAGCAAGTCCGGGCTGTCCGGCTTGGTCAGGCTGGAAAAATTGGCGATCACCTTGCCCTGGCGATCCACCACGTACTTGTAGAAATTCCACTTTGGCGCGCTGCTCTGCTGCGCCAGCACCTTGAACAGATGCACTGCGTCCGGCCCCTTGACCGCCTGCGGCTCGGTCATGGTGAAGGTGACGCCATAATTCACGTAGCAGACCTTGGCGGTTTCCTCGCCGGTCTTGGCTTCCTGCTTGAAGTCATCGGACGGCACACCAATCACTTCCAGCCCCTGGTCCTTATAGCGCTGGTACAGAGCCTCAAGGCCTTTGAATTGCGGCGCAAAGCCGCAGAAGCTGGCGGTATTGACGATCACCAAAGGCTTGCCGGCAAAGCGTTGGCACAGGTCGATGGATTCCTTGGCGCGCAACTTGGGCAACTGCCCCTCCAGCAACGGCGGGCAACCGGCGGCCATCGCCGCACCGCTAAAAGCAGCCATCAGGACGGGTACTGCAAGCCAGCGCATCTGCATGTCGTGTGTCCTTCAAAATAGTCAGACCACGAACTTAACAGATCGACATACCCAGTTGCATCAACGCCAGCCCACCGCGCTGCCAGCCCCACCATGCCAGAAGCAGCAGCAGCGTTGCCGCCGCTGCCCCAACGAACCAATACCCATTGGAACTCATGCCGCCTCCATCTGCGTCTGCAACCGCGCCACCGGCCGCTCGCGCACCGGCCAGTTCAGGGCGGCGGCGAGCAGGCTCAAGAGAATCGCCACTTGCCAGATCAAATCGTAGTTGCCGGTTCGATCATAGACCACCCCGCCCAACCAGCCACCGAGGAACGAACCGAGTTGGTGGAACAGGAACACGATCCCACCGAGCATCGAGAGGTTTCGCACACCAAACAGCGTGGCGACCGTGCCGTTGGTCAGCGGCACCGTGGACAGCCACAGGAAGCCCATCGCCATACCGAACAGGTAGGCCGTGACTTCAGTCACCGGCGCCCACAGGAACAGCACGATCACCACCGCGCGCAACAGATACAAAGCGGTCAGCAGGCGCGGCTTGGACATGCGCCCGCCGAGCCAGCCGGCGGTGTAGGTGCCGGCGATATTAAACAGGCCAATCAAGGCCAATACGGTGGTGCCGGTAGTCGCCGGCAAATGCTGATCGACCAGGTAGGCCGGCAGATGCACGCCGATAAACACCACTTGGAAACCGCAGACGAAAAAACCGAACGCCAGCAACCAGAACCCGGAGTGAGAACAGGCTTCCTTCAGTGCTTCACGCAAGGTTTGCTGGCCGGCCATGACGGGCAGCGGCCGATCCTTGAGCATGCTCACCAGCGGCAGAATCAGCGCCACCATCAAGCCCAACGCCAGCAGCGCCGCCGACCAGCCCAGCCAACTGATCAAACCCAGGGTGCCCGGCACCATGGCGAACTGGCCGAAAGAACCGGCGGCGCTGGCAATGCCCATGGCGATGCTGCGCTTTTCCGGCGGTACCGCACGGCCGACCACACCCAGGATCACCGAGAATGAAGTGCCGGACAGGCCGATACCAATCAACAAACCGGCGCTCAACGACAGTGACCAGGCCGAGTCGGACATGCCCATCAATACCAGGCCGACGGCGTACAACACCCCGCCAACCAGCACGGCCTTGCTCGCCCCAAAACGGTCGGCCAGGGCGCCGGTGAACGGCTGCGCCAGGCCCCAGATCAGGTTCTGCAGGGCGATAGCGAAGGCAAACGTCTCACGGCCCCAGCCGAACTCGGCGCTCATCGGTGCCAGGAACAGACCGAAGCCATGCCGCACACCCAGCGACAACGCCAGGATCAGCGCACTCCCCACAAGAATCCAGCCACTGGTGCGCCACATCGAGGTCATTTCTTATTCTCCATTTACGGGTATATACCCGCTTGTAGTCGGACAAACCCTCGCTCAGGCAAGTTCATCCAGCAAGGCCAACAGGGTTTCGCGTTTTTCCGCGCCCAACCGATCAATCAATTTCTGCTGCGCCGCTTCCCACGCTGGCAACGCTGCGGCCAGTCGTTCTGCACCGGCTTCGGTCAACAGCACCAGGCGGTTGCGCAGATCGTCGCCTTCGACCAACCGCACCAGGCCTTCGCCTTCCAGCACGCGCAGGTTGCGCCCCAAGGTACTGCGATCCAGGCCCATGGCGTCGGCCAGGCTGGAAATGCTCGGTTGATCGAGACGCTGCAAATTGCACAGCAGAGAATACTGGGCAACGTTGATCCCGAAGCCGTCGAGAGCGCCGTCGTAATGCCTGCTGACGCCACGGGCGGCACGTCGCAGGTTGGTGCATAAACATTGGGAGGCAAGCATGGAACGTGTATATACCCGCGATTAAGGAAATGCAAGCAAGTGTTACAGCGCCAATCCGACCACAACCGCCACTTCCAGCAGCTCCAGCAGGGCGCCAGCGGTGTCCCCGGTGGTGCCGCCGAGACGCCTGACCATCAGCTGACGCAAGCCGATAAAACACAGCGCCGCGAGCAGCACCGCGATCCCACCGCTGAAACCACCGATCAGCAGGCAGGCCAGGCCGCTGAGGATCAGCACCTGCTGGCCGACAATCCTTGGTAAGTGGTCCGACAATGCCTGGCCCAATCCTCCGGCACGCACATAGCGCGTGGTGAGAAACAGCGCGAGCATCGACGCACGCCCGATCAGCGGCGCGAGGATCAGTGCCGCGCCGTTGTGCTGCTCGATCAGCGCCACCAGGGCGGTGAACTTGAGCAGCAATACCAGGCCGAGGGTGACCACGGCGATCGGCCCGCTGCGCGGGTCCTTCATGATGGTCAGGGTGCGTTCGCGATCGCCAAACCCACCGAGCCAGGCGTCCGCGCTGTCCGCCAGCCCGTCCAGGTGCAAGCCGCCGCTGAGCAACACCCAGGCCGTCAGTAACAACGCGGCATGCAGCAACAACGGCGCGCCCGCCAACGCGAGGTTCAGGCCCCACAACAGCAGGCCGAACAACAGGCCCACCAGCGGATAAAACAGCAGTGAGCGCCCCAGTTCCTGCGGTTGCGGCATGCCCGGCAGACGAATCGGCAGGCTGCTCAGGAACTGCAGGGCGATCCAGAACGGCAGCATGTTCAGCGTCCTTCCTTCAACGCGCCGTCAGCCGCAACCTGCAGGCTGAACAGTGCGCCATGGGCGACTTCGACATTCAGCAACTGCGCTCGGGGCAAACCGCGCGCCCGGGCCAGCAGCAGACGCATCACGCCACCGTGGCTGATCAACAACACACGCTGTCCGGCATAAGCCTGATGCAAGCGTGAGACCGCGCCGAGAACCCGATCGGAAAAGTCGCTGACACGTTCACCGTCAGGTGGCGTGAAGCTATAGGGGTCGGCCCAGAACGCGCCCAGCCCGTCGGCGTCGGTCTCCATCAACGCCGCCGCGCTCTGCCCTTCCCAGGCGCCGAAGTGCAATTCCTGCAGGGCCTTTTCCAGGCTCACCGGCACCTTGAGTGTTGCGCCCAGTTCTTGCGCGAACCGCGCACACCGTTGCAGCGGCGAACTGATCAATCGGTCCCATGGGCCCTGCCCGGCCGCCGCAGCGCGCATCTGCGCCCAGCCGTTTGCGGTGAGCGCATCGTCGAGGCTGCCGCGCAGGCCACCGCCCAATTCGGTTTCGCCGTGGCGCAACAGGTCCAGGTGCAAGGTCATGCCGGGCGGTCCGCCACGGCGGCTTCGGCGAATGTCGCCATCTGCCCGTGCAGCGCGCAGGCCAGACGCAGCAGCGGCACCGCCAACGCCGCGCCGCTGCCTTCGCCGAGCCGCAGGCCGAGTTCGAGCAACGGTTGCGCGTCGAGGCAGTGCAGCACGTGGCGATGGCCAGGCTCGGCGCCGCGATGGCCGAACACCAGCCACTCCCGGCACGCCGGGTTCAGCCGCGTGGCGACCAACGCCGCGACGCTGCAGATAAAGCCGTCCACCAGCACCACGATGCCGTCCTGGGCGCAGGCCAGATAGGCACCGACCAACGCCGCGATCTCCAACCCGCCGAGGTTGAACAGGGTGTGCAGCGCATCACCGCGTTGCGCGGCATGCACCGCCAGTGCGCGTTCGATGACGGTGACTTTATGGCTGACACCCCGGGCATCCAGGCCGGTGCCCGGCCCGGTCAAATCGCTCACCGGGCAATCGAGCAAGGCACACGCCAACGCGCTGGCGGCGGTGGTGTTGCCGATCCCCATCTCGCCGCCGATAAACAGCTGCGCGCCGCTCGCCAACGCACGGCGCGCGCTGTCGCGACCGGCCTGCAGCGCCAGCCGCCCTTGCGCCTCGGTCATCGCCGGGCCGTTGACGAAGTTGGCGGTGCCCGCTGCGATATTCAAGTGACGCACGCCGGGCAGGTTCAGCGACGGCGTCACCGTGCCGAGGTCGATCACTTCCAACTGCGCCGCCAGTTGCTGCGCCAATACGCTGATGGCCGCACCGCCGGCGACAAAGTTATGCAGCATCTGCCCGGTGACTGCCTGGGGATACGCCGACACGCCTTCGGCCACCACGCCGTGGTCGCCGGCAAAGATGGCGATCCACACCTGCTCCATCGCCGGTTTGACCCGGCCTTGCAGGCCGGCCAACTGCACCGCCAACGCTTCCAGGCGGCCGAGGGAGCCGGCCGGCTTGGTCAATTGCTGTTGGCGCGCCAAGGCGTGTTGATACGCCGAAGCGTCGCTGGCCTTGCACGGGTTGAGCCACCAGGTTTCCGTCATAACGCAGTACCTTTCAAAGTCAGGGGCAGGCCGGCAACGGTCAGGACAACGCGCTGACACCGTTCGGCCAAGGCTTGATGCAGCCAACCGGCTTCATCCACATAGCGGCGAGTCAATTCGCCCAGCGGCACGACACCCAAACCGGTCTCGTTGCTGACAAACAGGATTTCACCTGGCAATGAGGCCAGGCTTTCGAGCAATTGGTCACGCTCAAAAACCAGGCGCTCGGGGTTATCGAGCAGCAGCAGATTGGTCAGCCAGAGCGTGAGGCAATCCACCAGCAGGCAGCGCTCGGGCGCGGCGTTTTCGCGCAGCACCCGTGCCAGTTCGATCGGTTCTTCGATCAGGCCCCAGTGATCCGGGCGGCGCTGGCGATGCAGGGCGACACGCTGGTTCATCTCACCGTCCAGCGGTTGGCTGGTGGCGATATAAATGACGGGCAACGCGCTGTCGCTGGCGAGTTTTTCCGCCAGGCGGCTCTTGCCGGAACGGGCGCCGCCGAGAATCAGTTGGAGCATGGGATGGCACCTCGGTATTCGAGCCGGGCTCGGTCAACGGTGGGAGCTGGCGTGCCAGCGATGCAGACACCTCGGTGTCTCAGGCAAACCCTCAAATCCCACACAACCTGCGCAACAGCGCGGTATCCAGATGCTGTTCCACCAGGTCGGCCAACCGTTCGATATCGCGCTCGCGCAGGGCGTGGTAATCGACCTCTTGCACCGCCTGCACACCGGCCCAGCGCAACAAGGCGCTGCACGCGGCCGGGGTTTCGAACACACCGTGCAGATAAGTCCCGAGGATTTGCCCGTCAGCGCTCTGGGCGCCGTCATGTCGGCCATCGTCCAGATGCACAGCAGGACGTTCCAGAGCCGCGCCGGACGTCACGCCCGCATGGATCTCATACCCACTGACCTCGGTGTCCTCCAGCAACAGGCGCCCACGCACATTGCGCAACTGCTTCTCTTGCGCCAGCGTCGTGCTGAACGCCAGCAGCCCCAGACCGTCACTGGAGCCGGCCGGCCCCTCGAGCCCGAGCGGGTCATGCACCCGCTCGCCGAGCATCTGCAACCCGCCGCAAATTCCCAGCACCTTGCCGCCGTAGCGCAAGTGCCGCGCCACCGCGGTGTCCCAGCCATTGGCGCGCAGGTACGCGAGGTCACTGCGCACGCTTTTCGAGCCCGGCAGAATAATCAGGTCGGCGGCGGGAATCGGCTGGCCCGGGCCGATGAACTGCAAGTCCACCTGGGGATGCAGGCGCAGCGGGTCAAAGTCGGTGTGGTTGCTGATGCGCGGCAACACCGGCACGACCACCTTGAGCACCTCGGCCGCCTTGTCGATCTGACGCTGGTCGATGCCGTCTTCGGCCTCCAGGTGCAGGTCCATCACGTAGGGCAATACGCCGACCACCGGTTTGCCGGTGCGCGCTTCCAGCCAATCCAGGCCCGGCTGCAACAAGGCGATATCGCCGCGAAAACGGTTGATGATGAAGCCTTTGACCCGCGCCTGTTCGGTCGGCGAAAGCAATTCAAGGGTGCCCACCAGATGCGCGAACACGCCGCCGCGATTGATGTCGGCGATCAGCAGCACCGGGCAATCCACGGCCTCGGCGAAGCCCATGTTGGCGATGTCATTGGCGCGCAGGTTGATCTCCGCCGGGGAGCCTGCGCCTTCCACCATCACCACCGGGTAGGCGTCGCTCAAACGCGTGTGGGACGCCAGCACCGCCTGCATCGCGATGGCTTTGTAGTCGTGATAGGCCACTGCGTTCATGCTGGTCACGGCGCGGCCATGGATGATCACTTGGGCACCGGTGTCGCTGTTGGGTTTGAGCAGCACCGGGTTCATGTCGGTGTGCGGCGCCAGGTTGGCGGCCTGCGCCTGCACCGCCTGGGCGCGGCCGATTTCGCCGCCTTCGGCCGTCACCGCGCTGTTGAGCGCCATGTTCTGCGGCTTGAACGGCACCACCGCCACGCCCTGGCGCACCAGCCAGCGGCACAAGGCGGTGACCAGGGTGCTTTTACCGGCATCGGACGTCGTGCCTTGCACCATCAGCGTACTCATACCGCGTCCTTGTAGGCGATCAGGGCCTGTTCCAGGCGCTGCCAATCGGCGTCGGTGTCGGGCAGGCCGAAACGCAGGCTGCTGTCGTGGACAAACAGGCGCAGCAGAATGCCGCGCTGGGCCATGAAGTTGTGCATGCGTTCGGCGTGAGGGGTGATCAGCCATTGAAACAGGGCGCAGCCGCCCTGGGGTTGGAAGCCTTGGCGCTCGAGCAAATCGAACAAGCGCTGGCCGGCTTCCAGGCAACGGTTGCGTTGCCGGGTGTGCCCGGCGGTATCGCGCAGACACGCTTGGCCGATCACCCGCGTCGGCCCGCTGACCGCCCACGGCCCGACCTGTTCGGCCAACAGTTTGAGCAACTTGCGCTCCGCCAGCACAAACCCCAGGCGCACACCGGCCAGGCCGAAGAACTTGCCAAACGAACGCAGCACGATCAGGCCGACCTGATGGGCCTGGCCGGCCAGGCTCAGGTGCGGCGTGACGTCCATGAACGCTTCGTCCACCACCAGCCAACCGCCGCGCTGGGCCAGCCGCGCATGCCAGTCGAGCAGCCGTTGCGGGGTCAGGCTCAGGCCCGTGGGGTTATTCGGGTTGACCACCACCAGCACGTCCAGGCTGTCGAGAAAGAAGTCGACCTCCTGCTCCTGCACTTCGCGCACCACGTAGCCGGCGCGACGCCAGGCCTCGGCGTGCTCGGCATAGCAAGGTGACAGCACGCCAACCTTGCCGCCCCGGCGCAAGCGCGGTAGCAGTTGGATCGCCGCCTGGGAACCCGGCACCGGCAATAAATGCGCGGTGCCATAGTATTCGCTGGCGGCTTGCTCCAGACCGTCGTCGGTTTCCGGCAGACGCGCCCAGGCGCGCAACGGAATCTCGGGGACCGGCCACGGCCAGGGCGCCAGGCCGCTGGACAGGTCGAGCCATTCGGCCTCGGCAATCCCATATTCAATCGCCGCCTTACGCAGCCGGCCACCGTGCTCAAGCATACAATTGCCCCCCGACGCATAGGATCAGCAGCCACAACCATACGCCGCGCTGCACCAGTTGCCAGCCGCGGTCGATGGCGTCCGCATCCGCCGCCGGGCCTTCGCCCAGTGGCGGACGCTGGTGCAGCTCACCGTGATAGATCGCGGCACCGCCCAACTCGACGCCCAAGGCACCTGCCCCCGCCGCCATCACCGGACCGGCGTTGGGGCTGTCCCAGGTCGGGCCCTGACGGCGCCAGCATTTGATGGCCAGCCTGGTTTTACCGAGTACGGCGTAGGTCAACGCCACCAGGCGTGCCGGAATATAGTTCAGTACATCGTCGATCCTGGCCGCCGCCCATCCGAAACGCTCGAAGCGTTCGTTGCGATAGCCCCACATGGCGTCGAGGGTGTTGCTCAAGCGGTACAGCACCACGCCCGGCACACCCGCGACGACAAACCAGAACAGTGCGGCAAACACCGCGTCGCTGCCGTTTTCCAGCACCGATTCGGTGGCGGCGCGAGCGACTTCAGTGCGATCCAGTTCACTGGTCTGGCGACTCACCAGGTAACTCACGCGCCGCCGGGCTTCGTCCAGGTCATCGCCGCGCAGGGCCTGGGCCACCGGGATCACGTGCTCGCCGAGACTGCGCATGCCAAGGGCACAGTACAACGCGAGGATCTCCAGCACCCAGCCGATGTAAGGCGCCCACGACAACGCGGTGGCCAACAGCGTCAACGGCACCACCGCAATAAACCAGGCGGTCACGCCATGGCTGCGCCAGCCACGGCCACCGCTGTTGAAACGCTGCTCGATGCGCGCGGCGAAGTTGCCGAACGCCACCAGCGGATGCCAGCGCCTGGGTTCGCCCAGCAGCGCATCCAGCGCCACCGCAGCGACACACAGCAAGGCCACACTCATTGACGCACTCCCCAGGTATTTTCATACAACATGTCACTCAGCGGGCGCGGTTCGGCCCAGCCTTCGAGCTGCAACATCGGTGCCGGATAGAACGCCTCGACCGGCCCCAGGCACAACACCGCCAAGGGTTTCGCGCCGGGCGGCAAGCCCAGCAGGTCGGCCAGGGCCTGCGGTTCGAACAACGACACCCAGCCCATGCCCAGGCCTTCGACCCGCGCGGCCAGCCACAGATTCTGGATCGCGCAGGACAGCGAGGCCATGTCCATTTCCGGCAAGGTACGCCGGCCGAAGATATGTCGCTCGCGCTCATCCATCAGCGCCGCCACCAGCACTTCGGCGCAGTCGTGGATGCCTTCGACCTTGAGCTTCATGAACGTATCGGAACGCTCGCCCAAGGCCTCGGCGGTGCGTATGCGTTCTTCCTCCACCAACTGTTGAATCCGCCCACGCAATGGGCGGTCGCTGATGCGGATAAAACGCCACGGCTGCATCAAGCCGACGCTCGGCGCCTGGTGTGCGGCCTGGAGCAAGCGCTGCAGCAGTTCGGGAGCCACGTCACCGCCGCTGAAGTGACGCATGTCACGGCGTTCGGCGATGGCACGGTAGACGGCGTCGCGCTCGGCCTGGGGGAAAGCGTTGTCGGTCATGAGCCTATCGCGGGCAAGCCCGCTTCCACCGTGGATTCGTGCTGTGGCGCAGCGTGCGGTGCGACTCGCTCGGGCGCAAACAGCGCGGCCACGGCCCGGGGGTTGGAGGGGAAGTAGAAGTGAACGTAGGAAGCGGTCAGCCGCCCCTGTCGATACACCGCCTCGGCCCCGCGCCCGCCATTGGGGCTCACGCCACGGGCAATGGGCACCCAGTCGGTGCTGGTCAGCGAGTGGTGATAGGTGTGCCCACGCAACACGCCCTCGGGCAATTCGACGCTTTGCAGAGCCAGCGCCGCGAGCTTCTTTTGCATCACCGCAGCGCCCTGCAACAGGCCGACCAGTCCGGCGCGGAGGCCGTCGACATCAGTGAGCGAATCCAGCAGATAGAGCATGCCGCCACACTCGGCGAGCAGCGGTTTGCCGGCAGCGTGATGGGCACGGATCGCCTCCAGCATCGCGGTGTTTTGCGACAGTGCCTGGTGATGCAATTCCGGGTAACCGCCGGGCAGATAGAGGCTGTCGGCGTCTGGCAATTGGCGATCATGGATCGGCGAGAAGAAGCTCAACTCGGCGCCCATCGCCCGCAGCAGATCGAGGCTGGCACCGTAAGTGAAGGCGAAGGCTTCGTCACGCGCGACGGCGATCCGCACGCCAGCCAGCAACGGTTCGGTGCGGGTTACCGGCGGTGCGGCAAAGGTGACCGGCGGCGGCAACGCAACCTCGCAACTGCTGCCCAACGCTTGGGCGGCGGCGTCCAGGCGCAGGTCGAGGTCATTCAGTTCGCTGGCTTGCACCAGGCCCAGATGGCGGCTGGGCAATTCGATAGCAGTCTCGCGGGACAGCGCGCCATACCAGCGCAGGCCTTCGGTGAGGCTGCCTTCGAGCAATTGCGCATGGCGCAGGGTGCCGACGCGGTTGGCCAGCACGCCGGCGAACGGCAAGTCCGGCTGATAGCGTGCCAGGCCGAGGGCCAGGGCGCCGAAGGTCTGCGCCATGGCCGTGCCATCGATCACGCCGAGCACCGGCACACCGAAGTGCCGCGCCAGGTCGGCGCTGGAAGGTGTGCCGTCGAACAGCCCCATCACACCTTCGATCAGGATCAGGTCCGCCTCCCCCGCTGCTTCCCACAGTAGGCGGCGACTTTCCTGCTCGCCCACCATCCACATGTCCAATTGATACACCGGCGCACCGCTGGCGCGCTCGTGGATCATTGGGTCGAGGAAGTCCGGGCCGCATTTGAACACACGCACCTTGCGCCCCAGGTTGCGGTGCAAGCGCGCCAGCGCGGCGGTGACCGTGGTTTTGCCCTGGCCGGACGCCGGTGCGGCGATCAAGACAGCCGGGCAATGGCGGGGCTGATTCAAAGTTCGACGCCTTTCTGTGCCTTGATACCGGCCTGGAACGCATGCTTGAGCATGCCCATGTCGGTGACGGTGTCGCCCATTTCGATCAGTTCAGGCTTGGCGCCACGGCCGGTGACCACCACGTGCTGCATCGGCGGGCGGGCCTGCAGGTCGCTGAGGACTTGATCGAGGTCGAGGTAGCCGTGCTTGAGCGCGATGTTCAGCTCATCCAGCACCACCAGGCCGATGCTCGGGTCTTGCAGCAATTGGCGGGACACCGCCCAGGCGGCCTCGGCGGCCGCGATGTCGCGCTGGCGGTCCTGGGTTTCCCAGGTAAAGCCCTCGCCCATTACATGGAAACGCACCTGCTCGGGGAAACGGCGGAAGAACAGTTCTTCGCCGGTGCTGTTGCGCCCCTTGATGAACTGCACCACGCCACACTGCATGCCGTGGCCCATGGCGCGGGCCAGCATGCCAAACGCCGAGCTACTCTTGCCTTTGCCGTTGCCGGTCAGCACCAGCAGCAAGCCGCATTCGTTCGGGGAATTGGCGATGCGCTCATCGATCACGGCTTTTTTGCGCAGCATGCGCGCCAGATGGCGTTCGTCGCGCTCGGGGGAATCGGTCATGGCAGCTCTCCGTTGGGGCTGGACAAAAAACGGCGGGCAGGAAAAAACAACAACAGACAGCCAAGCATCGCCCACCGTGATGCTGTTGGATGATCCAGGCCGGTCTCCGGGCTCATGAGTGGCGCGCTAGAGCGCACGCCGACGGCGCGCCTTCCCATATCGCGGGCGATACAGTGGCAAACAGCACCGTCTTGACTCATTTACCGTTGCGGGGGCAGCGCCGGAATCGCGGCAGCACTGTGTACAAGTGCGCTCACTCACCGGCTTCCCTGTTTCACTCAGTCGACCCGTGGGTCACAGAGCACCTGGAACAAGCGGCGAAGGTTAGTGGGTTGGGGGTGGAGCGTCAATTAAAGCTGGCCCTGCACTTGAACCATCGCCGCATCGGGCGCCTCTACCCTTACAGGCATCCAGGAGAAAACCATGCATAAAACAAGACTCGCCTTACTGATCATGCTCGCGGGCACCCTCGCCGCCTGCGGGGAAAGCTCGACCCTGAAGGTGTCCGATGGCACCGGGCCTTCACCACAGCTGCCGGAGCCGAACAAGACCCTGATCCCCACCGTGAACATCGCCCCGGCCATCGGCTGGCCGGCGGGCACCCAGCCCACGGCCGCCGCCGGCACCCAGGTGGTGGCGTTCGCCGAAGGCCTGGACCACCCACGCTGGCTGTATGTACTGCCCAATGGCGATGTGCTGGTGGCGGAAACCAACGCGCCGCCCAAGCCGGACGACGCCAAAGGCCTGCGGGGTTGGGTGATGCAAAAAGTAATGGGCCGCGCCGGCGCCGGTGTGCCGAGCCCGAACCGCATCACCCTGCTGCGCGATGCCGACCATGACGGGGTCGCGGAGACCCGCACCGTGTTCCTGGAAAACCTCAACTCGCCCTTCGGCATGACGCTGGTGGGCAATGACCTATACGTGGCCGATTCGGACAAGCTGTTGCGCTTTCCCTATCAGACCGGCGAAACCGCGATCAAGGCCGCCGGCAGCAAGGTCATCGACCTGCCAGCGGGCAGCATCAACCATCACTGGACGAAAAACGTGGTGGCCAGCAAGGACGGCAGCAAGTTGTATGTGAGCGTCGGTTCCAACAGCAACGTCGCCGAGAACGGCCTGGAAGCGGAACAAGGCCGCGCGGCGATCTGGGAAGTCGACCGCGCCAGCGGCCAGCACCGTATCTTCGCCTCCGGCCTGCGCAACCCGAACGGCATGGCCTGGGAACCGCAGAGCGGCAAGCTGTGGACGGCAGTGAACGAGCGCGACGAGATCGGCAGCGACCTGGTGCCGGACTACATCACCTCGGTCCAGGATGGCGCCTTTTATGGCTGGCCCTTCAGCTATTACGGGCAGCATGTGGATGTACGCGTCACACCGCAGAACCCGGACCTGGTGGCCAAAGCCATTGCGCCGGACTACGCCGTAGGCCCACATACCGCCTCGCTGGGCCTGACCTTCGCCGAGGGCAGCAAACTCCCGGCGCCCTTTATCAACGGCGCGTTTATCGGCCAGCACGGCTCGTGGAACCGCAAGCCGCACAGCGGCTACAAGGTGATCTTCGTACCGTTCGAGGGCGGCAAACCGAAGGGGCCGCCAGTGGACGTGCTGACCGGGTTCCTCAACAGCGAAGAACAAGCCATGGGACGACCGGTTGGCGTGGTCATCGACAAGCAGGGCGACTTGCTGGTGGCGGACGATGTGGGGAATAAGGTGTGGCGGGTTTCTGCGGCTAAGTAACTATTACAAATGTGGGAGGGGCGGTGCGACGATTCGACTTGCCCACGATAGCGGTGGGTCAGTCACTGAATGCATGGACTGACACGCCCTCATCGGGAGCAAGCTCCCTCCCACATTTGGATCCTGCTTTGGTTTAGGGGTTGCGGGCCAAGTGCTCAGCCGGCAACACGCGCTTGGCGCTCAGGTAGGCGTTCTGCCAGTAGGCTTTGGACAAGGTGTCCAGCTTCACCGTACCGCCGGTCTGCGGCGCATGCACAAAGCGCCCTTCGCCGACATAGATCCCGGCGTGGCTGACCTGCGAGCCGCCACCCGTGGCGAAGAACAGCAGGTCACCGGTTTGCAGGTTCTGTGCGCTGACGTCCTGGGCGCGCATCACGATCAGTTCGCGCGTGGTGCGCGGCAGGGAGATGCCCGCAGCATCACGGTAGACAAACCCGATCAACCCGCTGCAATCGAAACCGGAGTCCGGCGTATTGCCGCCCCAACGATAAGGCGTACCGACCAGGCCCAGTGCGCGGAACAGCACGTCTTCAGCGACCGGCGAACTCTGGCTGGAATAGTTGAACACTGGTTTAGGCTTGGCCGCTACGGGCGCAGGCTGCGGGCGGCTTGCGCAGGCGCTGAGCAGCGCGGCGCAAACAATAAGAATCAGGCGGGCCGAGGTCGACATGTGCAGAACAATCCTGGTCTGGATGCGGCTTTCGCTGCCGAACGCTGAAAACCAGAACGCGCAAGCATGGCTTGCGCGAACGGATTACAACAATGTCCAGAGATTCTAGCGCTTACACGTCAAACTTCAAGTATCACTTTAACTTTACTTGCTAGCGGTAATCGTCGTCGGGGCCATGGCGAGTGCGCGCTTGGCTTCGATGAAGGTTTTGCTCCAGTAGCTGTCGCCCAGGCTGTCGACTCGAACACCACCGCTGCGGCGGCTGCTGGAGTGGATAAACTGGTTATCGCCCAGGTAGATACCGGCGTGACTGACGCGACCGCGGCCACTGGTACTGAAGAAAAGCAGATCCCCAGGCTTGAGGTTGTTACGCGCGACCAACGGTGCATTCACGTTGATCATTTCGCGGGTGGAGCGTGGCAGGTTCATGCCAGCTTCTTCGCGAAACAGGTAACCGATAAAACCGCTGCAATCAAAACCGGCTTCAGAGGTACCGCCGAAACGGTAACGGGTCCCGATCAGGGACATGCCGCGTTCGAGGATGCTGTCGGCCAGAACGGGAAGCTGATAAGGCTTGTTGCCAGCGAAGGCGGCCAGTTCTTTTTCGGTTGCCAGCTCTTCCTCATAAACAGTGGAAGACTGCGCAGCAACGAATTTTGCCTGATTTTTATACTGTTGATTGTGCTGCTCGGCCACTTGTTGAGGGTGGGAGGCGCAACCAAACAACAGAGCGACAAGTGCGAGAGGCACGAGGGGTGCGAAGCGATTTAGCATGGGCACGACCGTGGCTGATGTGTAAAGAAGTCGAGACTATGCCTTCTATCACATCGATTTGCAAATTCAATCGTGATCCATGTGACTTACTGTTTGCGTTATGACATCTAAGCCCTTAATACCCTTTGCGCGTGTTTTGCGTGGTCAAGCCGACCAAAACGCAGGTTTCCTGGCGCCTGAAATTTGCCGAAGCCCCCGAAACACAAGGGCTGGCTACCAGCCGAGGGTTTCCTTGAGGAAGGGAATCGTCAGCTTGCGCTGGGCCTGCAAAGAGGCCTGATCGAGCTGCTCGAGCAAATCGAACAATGCGCTCATGCTGCGGGTGCCGCGGGTGAGGATAAAGTGCCCGACCTCGTCGGTGAGGTGCAGGCCGCGACGGGATGCACGCAATTGCAGGGCACGCAATTTGTCCTCGTCGGACAGCGGACGCATCTGGAAGATCAGCGCCAGGGTCAGGCGCGACTTGAGGTCGGCCAGCTTGACCGGCAACTCACGGGGCGAGGTCGAAGCCGCGATCAACAGGCGGCGCCCGCTGTCGCGCAGGCGGTTGAACAGATGAAACAGCGCCTCTTCCCAATCCGCCTTGCCGGCGACGGCCTGCAGATCGTCCAGGCACACCAGTTCGTATTGTTCGAGGTTGTCGAAAATCCCGATCCCGCGGTCCATCAACTCCGCCAACGGCAGGTAAACCGCCGGTTCGCCCATCTGCTCGAAGCGCAGGCACGCGGCCTGCAACAGGTGGGTGCGCCCCACGCCTTGCTTGCCCCACAGGTAGATCAGGCTTTCAGTCCACCCGGCGTCGGCTTCGCAGAGCCGCTCGACATAGCCGAGTGCTGCGGCGTTGGCGCCTGGGTAGTAATTGATAAAGGTGGCGTCGTCACGCAGACGCACACCTAAGGGCAGCTGAATCGGTTTCATGCTGACTGAACGGCTCCGATCGAACCGTTAGTGGCCTCTGTGAAAAGTTTGCAAAGTTTATACCCGTGACGCCGGGCGCACAATGCAGCAGACCATAAGCAAAATCAAAGGTTTGCGTTAACTTGTTGGATTTACGCAAATTGTTTGACGCCACAGCGCCAGAAACAACAAACCCGGCCTGGGCCGGCTTTGTGACGCTGCGATTACAAATCGGGGTCTTCAACGCCCCCGTACATATCCGAATCCTTGTACAGATCGTGGACATGACGCACCAGCACCATGATCACCGCCGCCACCGGCAGCGCGAGCAGGATGCCGGTGAAGCCGAACAACTCACCGCCAGCCAGGATCGCAAAGATCACCGCGACCGGGTGCAGGCCGATGCGATCACCCACCAGCAACGGGGTCAGCACCATGCCTTCGAGGGCCTGGCCGACCATGAACACCGCGACAATCCCGAGCATCGGGTACAGGTCACCGCCAAACTGGAACAGCCCGGCCACCAGCGCCGCACCGATACCGATCACAAAGCCCATGTATGGCACGATCGCGGCCAGACCGGCAATCAAGCCGATCAACAGGCCCAGCTCCAGGCCGATCGCCATCAAGCCGGCGGCATAGATAATCCCCAGGGCCAGCATCACCAGCAGTTGGCCACGCACGAACGCCCCCAAGACCTCATGACACTCCCCGGCCAGGGACACGATGCGCGCTTCACGGTCACGCGGCAGCAGGCTGCGGATCTTGGCCATCATGATGTCCCAGTCCCGCAACAGGTAGAACGCCACCACCGGGATCAACACCAGATTGGTCAGCCAGCCGATCAGCGCCAGGCTGGATGCCGTGGCCTGGCTGAGAACCACGCCGACGATGTCGGTGGTCTGGCCCATATGCTCGCTGATCGCAGCCTTGACCTTGTCGAACTTCCAGAAGCCATCCGCCAGCCCCAGCTTGGCCTGGGCCCACGGCATCGCCGTGTGCTGCAGCCAGTCGAGCATCTGCGGCGCCAGTTCATACAGACGGAACAACTGCTTGGCCAGCATCGGCACCAGCACCAACACCAACGCCGTGATGATCAGCGTAAACAGCGCAAACACCGTGACCACCCCCAAAGTCCGCGACAGGCCGGCTTTCTCCAGGCGATCCACCACGGGATCGAACAGATAGGCGAGCAACAGCGCGACCAGGAACGGCGTCAGGATCGAATGCAGCAAGAACACAAAAACGCACAGCAGGGCGATCCCGCCAAGCCACACCCAACGACGCGTATCCGCCATACACCACTCCATCTTTTATCGGCTGCTATATAAAGCAGAACATTTACCAGCGAAAACGCAGTTGCGCCTGCGGCTCAGGGGCGGCGACCGGCTGCGTGCCGTCCACTGGCGGTTGCGCAGCCAGTGCTTCACCCGCGGGAATCTCCTGCAACCTGGCCAGGCTCAGTTGAGTACGCAACTGATCGGCGCTGCCATTGACGCGATACACAATACGATTGCCATCCACGCGCTGCGGCTGGCCGCCAAACGGCTCGAGCAAGTGGCCCAACGCAGCGTAGCGCTCCAGGGTCATGCCCTGCACTTCGAGCAATTGCTCGGTGCTCGCGCCCGGCTTGACCACAAAGCGCGGCGCCAGTTTCTGGCTGACCGCCAGCATCACGGCATCGGCCACGGCGGCGGTGTCGGCGCCTTGCGCGGTGCCCTGCTCGCTCTTGTCTCCCAACCACAGGCGCCATTTGGCCTGCCATTGGCTGCCTTCCTGGCGCGCATGCACTGCGAGCATCGCATCGGCGCCGTAGCGTTCCGAGGCTGCACGCAACGGCGTGGCATCCGCGCTTTCGAGGTTGGGCGCGGTGGCGACCACCTGTTCATCCAAATCCCCCAACGGCAGGCGCAGCGGCAAGCCGCGATGTTGCGCCGCACGGCGCAGCGCCTGCGCGACGGCCTGGCCATCCCCGACCAGGTTGCTGCCGTCGGTGGAGTCATTCAGCCACCAACCCAGGATCGACGGCCGATTGCTGCCCCAGATCGACAGGCCGGCCTCACGCAAGGCGCGATCGGTGCTGACGGGGTCGAAATCCACTTGCAGGCTTTCCGGCGGGCCGGCGTCGTAGCCGTATTGCGTGATGATTTGTTGCGGGTCCTTGCGCACCGCCGCCAGGCCGGGGCCTTCGGCGGCCTTGGCGTCGCCAGTGAGGCGGATCACCAGGGTCTGTACGGCGCGCTGGGTCGCCTGGTCGCGTTCTTGCGGTGACTGGCTGCTGACCGGCTCCAGTACTTGATAAAGGCCATTGAGGGTTTCGGCATGACTCGCCAGGCTGACCAACGACAAGCAGCCTACAAAAAACACATTACACAGACGCATGGAAGATTCCCGAACGACAAAATTAGCGGCTGGAACAGACCGCGTGATCTCGGTTTGCCAAGGCTGTGACCACAGCGATCGGTAAAACATTCACGGGGTCTCGGTAAGTTTTCCTACTGTCATAACGATAGCGGGTTCAAGGCTATACCTTAATACGGAGCTGGGCAGACCCGATTAGCATTTTTTTAACCGGCTTTTTTATCTATGTGGCTCTGCCCGTCGGCCCGAGGATGGCCGCTGACCCTCAAGCCTGATAAAATCGCGCGCCTTCGCAGACCGTCAATGGCTGGGCCTTTTCACAAGAGCCCTTGCCCAATCGGTCGTTACCCCTGAATCCCCCCTAAAGGCCTGGATCATGAGCAAGCAACCCTCCCTGAGCTACAAGGACGCCGGTGTAGACATCGACGCCGGTGAAGCATTGGTCGAACGCATCAAGAGCGTCGCCAAGCGCACTGCGCGCCCCGAAGTCATGGGTGGCCTGGGCGGTTTTGGCGCCCTCTGTGAAATCCCGGCCGGCTACAAACAGCCCGTGCTGGTTTCCGGCACCGACGGCGTGGGCACCAAACTGCGCCTGGCCCTGAACCTGAACAAACACGACAGCATCGGCATCGACCTGGTCGCCATGTGCGTCAACGACCTGGTGGTGTGCGGCGCCGAGCCGTTGTTCTTCCTGGACTACTACGCCACCGGCAAGCTCAACGTCGAAACCGCGACCCAAGTGGTCACCGGCATCGGTGCTGGCTGCGAATTGTCGGGTTGCTCCCTGGTCGGCGGCGAAACCGCTGAAATGCCAGGCATGTACGAAGGCGAAGACTACGACCTGGCCGGCTTCTGCGTCGGCGTGGTCGAAAAAGCCGAGATCATCGACGGCTCCAAAGTGGCTGCCGGCGACGCCCTGCTCGCCCTGCCGTCGTCTGGCCCGCACTCCAACGGCTACTCGCTGATCCGCAAGATCATCGAAGTGTCCGGCGCCGACATCGAGAACATCCAGCTCGACGGCAAGCCACTGACCGACCTGCTGATGGCGCCGACACGCATCTACGTCAAGCCACTGCTCAAGCTGATCAAGGACACCGGCGCGGTCAAAGCCATGGCCCACATCACCGGCGGCGGCCTGCTGGACAACATCCCGCGCGTCCTGCCCAAAGGCGCCCAGGCGATTGTCGACGTGGCCAGCTGGCAGCGTCCTGCGGTATTCGACTGGCTGCAAGAGAAAGGCAACGTCAACGAAACCGAAATGCACCGCGTGCTGAACTGCGGCGTGGGCATGGTGATCTGCGTGGCGCAAGAGCACGTGGAAAGCGCGTTGAACGTGCTGCGCGAAGCCGGCGAACAGCCTTGGGTCATCGGCCAGATCGCCGCTGCCGCCGAAGGCGCGGCTCAGGTTGAACTGAAGAACCTTAAGGCGCACTGATGTCTGCAACCTGTGATGTCGTGGTGCTGCTCTCCGGCACCGGCAGTAACTTGCAGGCCCTGATCGACAGCACGCGCACCGGCGACAGCCCGGCGCGCATCGCTGCGGTGATCTCCAACCGCAGCGACGCCTATGGCCTGCAACGCGCCAGGGAGGCAGGCATTGCCACGCGCACCCTGGATCACAAGGCTTTCGAAGGTCGCGAGGCCTTCGACAGCGCCCTGGTCGAACTGATCGACGCCTTCAACCCCAAACTCGTGGTACTGGCCGGCTTCATGCGTATCCTCAGCGCTGATTTCGTGCGGCACTACGCTGGGCGGCTGTTGAATATCCACCCTTCCCTGCTGCCCAAGTACAAAGGCATGCACACCCATCAGCGCGCCCTCGACGCGGGCGACAGCGAGCATGGCTGCAGCGTGCATTTTGTCACCGAGGAACTCGACGGCGGGCCTCTGGTCGTACAGGCAGTGGTTCCGGTAGAGTCTGACGACTCGGCGCAGACGCTTGCGCAACGGGTTCATACGCAGGAACACAGGATTTACCCGCTGGCTGTTCGCTGGTTTGCCGAGGGGCGGTTGATTCTTGGTAAACAGGGTGCATTATTGGACGGTCAGTTACTCGCGGCCAGCGGCCACTTGATTCGAACCTAGGAGATTTTATGCGTCGCGCCTTGCTCTTCGCTTTTGCGCTGTTCGCCTTGCCTGCGGTGCAAGCAGCAGATTTACATCCTTTCTCCGCCAGCTACACCGCCGACTGGAAACAGTTGCCCATGAGCGGTTCGGCCGAGCGCAGCCTGACCCACAATGGCGATGGCACCTGGACCTTGAACTTCAAGGCTTCCATGATGATTGCCAGCCTCACCGAAACCAGCGTAATCCAATTCGACAAGGACGCCCTGCAGCCGAAGAGCTACACCTTCGAACGCGGCGGCCTGGGCAAGGCGAAAAGGATCAACCTGGACTTCGACCAGACCGCCAAGAAAGTCACCGGCTTTGAAAACAAAGACCCGGTCAACGTTGCCCTGCAAAGCGGCATGCTCGACAAGTCGACCTACCAGTTGGCGCTGCAGCGCGATGTCGCGGCCGGCAAGAAGAGCATGAGCTACAACGTGGTTGAAGGCACCGACGTCGACACCTACGACTTTCGCGTGATCGGCCCGGAAAAGGTCCAGACCAAAGCCGGCTCCATCGACGCGATCAAGGTCGAGCGCGTGCGTGACCCGACCCAAAGCAAGCGCATCACCCAGATGTGGTTTGCCAAGGACTGGGGCGGCATCCTGGTTGCCCTGCGTCAGGTGGAAACCGACGGCAAGGAATACAACATCATGCTGCAAGACGGCACGGTTGACGGTCGGCCTGTCAAAGGCAGCTGATTGAACTGATACGTTGGAAAACAGCCTCGCGCAATGCGGGGCTTTTTTTCGCCTGGAATATTCAGGCAAGGCCGTTATTGCCTGACGCAATCATGAAGCTTTTTTCATAAAACCCAGCCGCCTGTGGCGCAATGTCGCGGTTTACGCGGCCTGCACAATTGTTGCTATTTCTGTAAAGGACTGTTGCAGGAAAAATCGGTTTACTTAGCAAGCTAACAAAACATATAACAAATGCCTGCGACGACTTGCCGCAGATCAACCAGAGATTGGAGCAAGCAGATGACTGTAAAAGTGACTGAGCGCGACGACGAACATATGTCCCACGAAGCATTGGGCCATGGGATTCACATCTGGGACGTACACCAACAAGACCTGCTGGTCGGCATGTTTCATAACGAGAGCGACGCTCATAACTATAAAAACGAGCTCGAAACCCTTGAGATGAAACGCCAGGCACAAAGCTCCTGACTATTTGCCAGACTCAGGCGCCAGGCCCACGCAGCCTGGTTGCCTGAAAACAAAAACCCCGCCGGTGAGCGGGGTTTGTTGTTTTACAGCCTTACCACATCAGATCATCCGGGATCTGGTAGGCGGCGTAAGGATCATCCTCATCCGGCACCTGGCTTTCGGTGAGGATATTGAGCTGGACGATACGCTCCGGTGCGCGCTCCTGGATCTTCAGCGCCGCTTCGCGCGGGATCACCTCGTAACCGCCGGCGTGATGCACGATCGCCAGGGAGCCGTTGCTCAGCTTGTTGCGCATCAGCGTGTTGACCGACAGGCGCTTGACCTTCTTGTCATCCACGAAGTTGTAGTAGTCCTCGGTGGTCAGCTTGGGCAGGCGCGAGGTCTCGATCAGTTGCTTGACCTGGGCCGTGCGGGCCTTGGCCTCGGCTTTCTCCTGCTGCTGGCGGTTCAGCTCCTGGTCGCGCTTGACCTTCTCGGCCATGGCTTCCTGGGCCAGGCGTGCCTGGGTGTCATCGGCCTCGGCCTGGCCTTTGTGGACCAGACGTTGATGTTTCTGTTTCTCTTTGCCGACCTGCTTGGCCTGCTTTTGGTTGACCAGACCTGCTTTGAGCAACTGGTCGCGAAGGGAAAGGCTCATGGTGCTTACTCACTTAGGCAACTGCTCAACCGCAGCTGGACACGTTCTTTTCCTGGCGTTTGGCTTCGCCCCACAGGGCGTCCAACTCTTCGAGGGTGCAATCTTCCATGGATTGACGCGTATCGCGCAATGCCTGTTCGATAAATCGGAAACGTCGCTCGAATTTGGCATTGGCACCGCGCAAGGCGGTTTCCGGGTCGACCTTGAGGTGACGGGCCAGGTTGACCGCGGCAAACAGCAGGTCACCGACTTCATCGGCGATGGCCACTGCATCGTTATCGGCCATGGCTTCGAGCACTTCATCCAGCTCTTCGCGCACGTTATCCACCACCGGCAACGCAGCGGGCCAGTCGAAACCGACCTGGCTGGCGCGCTTCTGCAATTTGGCGGCACGGGACAGCGACGGCAAGGCGGTGGGCACATCGTCGAGCAGGGACAGTTGCTCGGGGGCGTCGGACTTTTCCGCGCGCTCCTCGGCCTTGATCTGCTCCCAACGCGTCTTGACCTGCTCTTCGCTCAACTGCGGGATATCCAGCGGCGCGTACAGATCGCCGGTGGGGAACACATGGGGATGACGTCGAATCAGCTTGCGGGTGATGCTGTCGATCACCCCGGCGAACTCGAAGCGCCCTTCTTCCTGTGCCAGCTGGCTGTAATACACCACCTGGAACAACAGGTCGCCCAACTCGCCTTGCAGGTGATCGAAGTCGCCGCGCTCGATGGCGTCGGCGACTTCGTAGGCCTCTTCCAGGGTGTGCGGGACGATGCTCGCGTAGGTTTGCTTGATGTCCCACGGGCACCCGTATTGCGGGTCGCGCAGGCGATTCATCAGGTGCAGCAGGTCTTCAAGTGAATACATCTTTCTATTTCCGATCAGGTATGAACACCGCCGATCAACTGTGGGAGGGGGCTTGCCCCCGATTGTGGTGGATCAACCAAAAATCTGGTACCTGACACTCCGCTTTCGGGGGCAAGCCCCCTCCCACATTTCAGCCTGCATTCATCCAGATGCTCATGGGGTACGGTTGCGCCGCGTCTCGATGATGTTCGGCAACTGGGAAATCCGCCCCAGCAACCGCCCCAACGCGTCCAGCCCCGGAATCTCGATGGTCAGGGACATCAACGCGGTGTTGTCCTCCTTGTTCGAGCGGGTGTTGACGGCCAGCACGTTGATCCGCTCGTTGAGCAGCACTTGCGACACGTCGCGCAGCAGACCGGAACGGTCGTAGGCACGGATGATGATGTCCACCGGATAGGTGAGCACCGGCACCGGGCCCCAGCTGACCTGGATGATCCGCTCCGGCTCGCGCCCGCCCAGTTGCAGCACCGAGGCGCAGTCCTGGCGGTGAATGCTCACGCCACGGCCCTGGGTGATGTAGCCGACGATGGCGTCGCCCGGCAGCGGCTGGCAGCAACCGGCCATTTGCGTCATCAGGTTGCCGACGCCCTGGATCTGGATATCGCCACGCTTGCCGGGCTTGTAGCCGGTGGCTTTGCGCGGGATCAGTTCCAGCTGTTCGTTGCCGCGTTCCGGCTCCACCAGTTGCTGGGCCAGGTTGACCAGTTGCGCCAGGCGCAGGTCGCCGGCACCGAGGGCGGCGAACATGTCTTCGGCGATCTTCATGTTGGCCTTTTCGGCCAGCTTGTCGAAGTCCACCTGAGGCAGGCCCAGGCGCGCCAGTTCGCGTTCGAGCAGGCTTTTGCCGGCGGCGACGTTCTGGTCGCGCGCCTGCAGCTTGAACCAGTGGACGATCTTCGCCCGCGCCCGCGAGGTGGTGATGTAACCCAGGTTCGGGTTCAGCCAGTCGCGGCTCGGCGTACCGTGCTTGCTGGTGATGATCTCGACCTGCTCGCCGGTCTGCAGGCTGTAGTTGAGCGGCACGATGCGCCCGTTGATCTTGGCGCCCCGGCAGTTGTGGCCGATCTCGGTGTGCACGCGGTAGGCGAAGTCCAGCGGCGTGGCGCCCTTCGGCAGGTCGATGGCGTGGCCGTCGGGGGTGAAGATGTAGACCCGGTCCGGCTCGATATCCACCCGCAGCTGTTCGGCCAGGCCGCCGATGTCGCCGAGTTCTTCGTGCCACTCCAGCACTTGGCGCAGCCAGGAGATCTTCTCTTCGTACTGGTTGGACCCGGCCTTGACGTCGGTGCCCTTGTAGCGCCAGTGCGCGCACACCCCCAGCTCCGCCTCTTCGTGCATGGCGTGGGTGCGGATCTGCACTTCCAGCACCTTGCCCTCGGGGCCGATCACTGCAGTGTGCAGCGAGCGATAGCCGTTTTCCTTGGGGTTGGCGATGTAGTCGTCGAACTCCTTGGGGATGTGCCGCCACAGGGTGTGGACGATACCGAGCGCGGTGTAGCAGTCGCGCATTTCCGGCACCAGCACGCGCACGGCGCGCACGTCGTAGATCTGGCTGAAGGCCAGGCCCTTGCGCTGCATTTTGCGCCAGATCGAATAGATGTGCTTGGCGCGGCCGCTGATGTCGGCGTCGACGCCGGTAGCCTGCAACTCGGCGCGCAGCTGGCCCATCACGTCGGTGATGAAACGCTCGCGGTCGAGCCGGCGCTCATGCAGCAGCGTGGCGATCTGTTTGTATTGGTCGGGTTCGAGGTAGCGGAAGGACAAGTCCTCCAGCTCCCATTTGATATGACCGATACCCAGGCGGTGCGCCAGCGGTGCGTAGATGTCGAAGACTTCGCGGGCCACGCGGTTGCGCTTTTCGTCGTCGGCGGTTTTCACCGCACGGATCGCGCAGGTGCGTTCGGCCAGCTTGATCAAGGCGACGCGCACGTCGTCGACCATCGCCACCAGCATCTTGCGCAGGTTTTCCACCTGGCCCTGGGTGCCCAGCACCATGGACTGGCGCGGGCTGAGGCTGGCGCTGATGGCGGCCATGCGCAGCACGCCGTCGATCAGCTTGGCCACCACGGAGCCGAAGCGCTGGCCCACGGTGGCCAACGGGATATGCCCTTCACGCACGCCGCGATAGAGCACGGCAGCGATCAGCGAATCCTGGTCGAGCTTGAGATCGGCG
Organism: Pseudomonas sp. Pse79; assembly: GCF_024519615.1. Taxonomy (NCBI): domain Bacteria; kingdom Pseudomonadati; phylum Pseudomonadota; class Gammaproteobacteria; order Pseudomonadales; family Pseudomonadaceae; genus Pseudomonas; species Pseudomonas sp. Pse79. The sequence goes on along the minus strand of NZ_JALJRR010000006.1, from coordinate 191,016 downwards.
AGGATCTCAGCGATTTCCAAGCCGGTGCGAAAGCTCGAAGTGCCTTCGGCCCACAGGTTCTTGGCCGCATTGTCTTGCTGTTCAGACTCACGAGCGAACTCGCAGGCTGCTTTCAAGGCTTCACGGTCCAGTGCCGGGTCGACACTGATGGCATGATCCAGCCATGCCTCGAGATTGATACTGCCGTCGGTGTTGATCGGCTGGTGTGCTCTCACCTGTACCATCTTGCTTACCTTCCCTACGACGCACCTTCGATGCGCCAAAAATCATCGCTGACCTGCTTTATCACTAAAGCTCACACACTCCCTGGCAGGTCACGGCCCAGGAGAATGCAGGCCAGTCGGATTAAACGGGCATCCTAGCCCGCCTCAAATAACGCCATCGCCTCGACATGCGCGGTTTGCGGAAACATGTCGAGGATCCCGGCACGTTTTAGCCGGTAACCCTGCTTGACCAACTCAACCGTGTCCCGCGCCAGCGTCGCCGGATTGCAGGACACGTACACCAGGCGCTTGGCCCCCAGGCTGGCGAGCTTGCGCACAACCTCCAGGGCACCGTCGCGAGGTGGGTCCAAGAGTACCGCAGAAAAGCCCTGTTTGGCCCATTCCGCGTCAGTCAACGACTGGGACAAATCGGCCTGAAAAAACTGCACATTATGCAAATTATTGCTGACGGCATTCAGCGCCGCACGCTCGACCATGGCCTGCACGCCTTCCACCGCGACCACTTCGCGCACCTGGCGCGCAAGTGGCAGGGCGAAGTTGCCCAGCCCGCAAAACAGGTCCAGCACGCGCTCATCGGCTTGCGGCGCCAGCCATTCGAGGGCCTGGGCCACCATCGCCGCGTTGACCCCGGCGTTGACCTGGACAAAATCGCCCGGCCGATACGCCAGCTCCAGAGCCCACGGTTCCAACCGATAACCCAGGGCCTGGTCAGGCTCGACCGGCTCCGGCTGGCCCTCGCCATGCAGCCACAACTGGGCCTCATGGAAGGCGCAGAATTCTTTGAGGATCAGCAGATCGGCGTCGGACAACGGCGCCATATGGCGCAGCAATACGGCGATGGACGACCCGCTGAACAGCTCCACATGCCCCAATGCCTGCGGTTTGCTCAAGCGCCGCAGCATGTTGGGCAAGCGCTGCATGATCGGTTGCAAGGCCTGTACCAGCACCGGGCAATCGTCGATGGCGACGATGTCCTGGCTGGCCACGGCGCGAAAGCCCACTTCCAGGGTCTTGGCCTTGGCGTCCCAGCGCACCGCCACGCGGGCGCGACGCCGATAGCCCAGCTCCGGGCCACTCAACGGTGCCGCCCACGCCTGCGGTTCGACCCCTGCCACACGCGACAGTTGCTCGGCGAGCATGCGCTGTTTCAGGGCAAGTTGTTCAGCATGGGGCAGGTGCTGCACGCTGCAACCGCCGCAACGACCGAAGTGCGCGCACGGCGCCGGGCGCCGTAGTTCGCTGGGCTTGAACACACGCTCGGTGCGCGCCTCGACCACTTTGCCGTGGGCGCCCAATACCCGCGCTTCGACCTCTTCACCGGCCAGCGCACCGTTGACGAACCAGGTGCGGCCTTCAAAGAACACGATGCCACGGCCGTCATTGGCCAGGCGCTCGATGGTCAGGCGTTGCTTCTTGCCCACCGGAATCTGTGGGGTACGGCTGCCGCCCGTCGGCTGGAAGCGCAGGCCTCTCTCGTGCTTGGCCATCAGTTGGGTTCGTCGAAAATGCCGGTCGACAAGTAACGGTCGCCACGGTCACAGATGATCGCGACGATCACCGCGTTTTCCACTTCCTTGGACAATCGCAACATGCCGGCCACGGCGCCGCCGGAGGACACACCGCAGAAGATGCCTTCTTCACGGGCCAGGCGGCGCGTGGTGTCTTCGGCTTCACGCTGGGCCATGTCGATGATGCGATCCACGCGCGTGGCGTTGTAGATCTTCGGCAAATACTCTTCGGGCCAGCGGCGAATCCCGGGGATCGACGCGCCTTCCATCGGTTGCAGGCCGACGATCTGGATCGCCGGGTTCTGCTCCTTGAGGTAGCGCGAGTTGCCCATGATGGTGCCGGTGGTGCCCATGGAGCTGACGAAATGGGTAATCGTGCCCTGGGTCTGGCGCCAGATTTCCGGGCCGGTGGTGGTGTAGTGCGCCTCGGGATTGTCGCCGTTGGCGAACTGGTCCAGCACCTGGCCACGGCCTTCGGCGGCCATGCGCTCGGCGAGGTCGCGGGCGCCTTCCATGCCTTCTTCCTGGCTGACCAGGACCAATTCGGCACCGTAGGCGGTCATCGCGGCCTTGCGCTCGGCGCTGCCATTGTCGGGCATGATCAGCACCATCTTGTAACCCTTGATCGCCGCGGCCATGGCCAGGGCAATCCCGGTGTTACCGGAGGTGGCTTCGATCAGGGTGTCGCCCGGCTTGATCTGCCCGCGCAGCTCGGCGCGCGTGATCATCGACAGCGCCGGACGGTCCTTGACGGAACCGGCCGGGTTGTTCCCTTCGAGCTTGAGCAACAGGGTATTGCTGGTTTCACCCGCCATGCGTTGCAAGCGGACCAGGGGCGTGTTGCCGACGCAATCGGCGATTGTAGGGTACTGCAAGGTCATGGCGTATTCGCAATCCAGACTGCGGGGCGAACATCATACCGGGAAAGCCTGGCGCGCCATATCACGCAAAGTGCGGTGCTTATGGCTTAAAGGCATAAGCACGCAATCAGCCGGTCACGAAGCGGGTCCATTCCTCGCGCGTCAGTTGCTCAATCAATTGCTCCTCGTCGTGCGCCCTCAAGGCTTGCACCTTACGCACCAGCAGCAGGTACGCGCCTTCGCTCATCTCCGCACTTTCGACTTGCGCCTGCGCACGCTCCATTTCTCGATCGTATTGCCCAAGGCGCGCGTCGAACCGCGATCGGTATTTACGCGCCAGAAACTGCCGCCAATATTCTGCTTGCACCAATAAAGCCGGCCAGTCGAACTGAGCTTCGGCGGCCACGATCATTCCGTGCATCCTGGTGATTGAGTTCGCATTGGGACCGCCCAGTGTCCTGGCCAAACGCTCTTCGAATCCAAGGGGTAAATCCAGGCTGTGCGCCAACGCAATGCGGCTGGCAAGGATCATGCTGCTCACCACATCCCACGTTTGATGGCGGTCGAAACGCAACACCATCTCATCGATGGCCTGCAACCGTTTCAGGGCTCGAAAGTAATTCAAGAGTGGCGCCGCATCACCGTCCGTGTCGCGGGCGAGCAGTTCGATCGGCAGGAACTCAAGCTCCAGCGCATTGAGTGATAACAGCCAGCCATCCACCCCGCGATTGAGCTCGAAGCGGTGCTGAAACAGGATCACGGCCAGTTGCTCGTTATGGGTTGCACTCTCGATCAACTGCCACACGCGGCGCGTCAGGTCTTCTCGCAGCGCCCGAAAGCCGGTGGCGATGAGCGACGGATAGGCCGCGATACATGCCAGCAACTCAAAAAAACGATCAGACATCGGGCGTTGCTGCAGTTGCGCCCAAAGTGCCTGGTAGTGGGGAACCTCAGCGAAAGGCAGCACCGCCAACCATGTGTCGGGGCGTGTGGATGCCGCTGCGGGCTGGGCGCCCAGGCCAAAATCGATATCCGCCTGCCCCGGCCACTCACGGTAGCGGCGCATCATTTGCAGGGAGCCCTGTGAAAGCGGGTTGCCTTGCAAATTCATCGCTCGATGAACATTCGGGTAAATGAACAAATCGAGGCTGGTCAAGATCGATATTCGATTGTCACGCAAATCAAAGACCTCCAGTGATCGCAAGATGGCGGCGCCAAGGGGCAGGCTTTCAATTTGCGTATTGCGCAGGTTAAGCACGCGCAACTTCGTCAACCCATGCAGCTTCAAGCGCTGCCCCAGTCTCAGTGGGTTTACCGATAAATCCAGTGTCACCAGGCTGGTCATTTCAGCGAGCAGTAGTACGTCCCCCAGTTGAAGCTTGAGCCGATTATTCGAGAGGTTGAGCAGCGATAAATAGCCCAGCTGTGCCAACCCGACGGGAAGGCGCTGCAGATGATTACCGTTGAAAAACACCCAGCGAAGCTGCGGAAAACACCTGAAAAAACTGGTTGGAATGGTTTCCAGCCGATTGTTTTTCAGGCTCAACAGTTTTACATGACCGAAATAGGCGCCCAGCGGCGGCAAATCATTTAATGCCAAGTCATCCAGGATGAGTTCATACGGTACCCCGCGAACGGAGTCTTCTTTAGCCCAGCAGCGCTGAATGCGCGCAGCCGCCTCACGTTGTGCGGGCAAGTCCTCGGGCTTACCCTGTCGGCACCATCGTTCAAGGTTGGCATTCAAGACGGCGCGCTCTCTGAACATGAAGTTGATCGCGCTTTCCCGCTCTCGGACGGAATCACTCAGGCCCTGGAGCAGCGCGAAGGCCTGCTCATCGGTTTTCGCCGGAAACAGCTGTCGCAGCTTGGCGACGTGTTCACGGTCCACCGGCCCCCAATGATCACCGCCGCTCAACGGGTAACCCATGCGCCCATCCGCCAGGCGCCGTGGCGGGACGTACCAGGGGCGTCGCTGTGGGTCGAACAGGCTGAGGGCGCGTTGCGAACGCTGTTCGATCTCCCGGCGTAGCGCATCGTGGGTGTAGTGCAGCGCTTCACGTTCAATCGACGGTAATGCGTCCAACAGCACCGCCAGGAACGCCCCGGGACGCCCGGTCGGTTGCCGTTCACCGTTCGCTTGAAGAATGTAGGCCTGATAATCCACGTCGACCGGTTCCAGTATCCGTCTGAGCGCGCCGTCGACCGGGCCGATGCTATCGATCAGGCGACCGCGCTCCCACACCTCGACCCGCAGGTGGTTCGGCCATCCGTCGATGTCCGGCAATGTATGCAGGATCAGTCTCGAGGTGTCTTCACTCGCTGCAGCCGGCAGATACAATCCCTCCAGCGCCCTGATCTTGCGCGCGACGCTCACCCGCCAACGCGCGGCCGACATCAGGCTCAAGGGGATGCGGCCGGCCTGCAGGCTGAGGCGCTCCTGCGCGGTGACGTCGCGCACCAGTTCTTCGGCGAGTGCCGCCGTCAAACTGGGAAAATCGCGCTGCAGCACCTGCGCCAATGGATCGCCCGATGGCTGCTGTTTTTGGCCCAGCGCCTTGAAAAACAGGCGCTCCATGTGGGGCCGGTTGCGCGCGACCTCGGCCTCGAGCACCGCGACCTGCTCGGCGCGGGTGGCCGCCTGCCCCACCAACGTCTCGGCGCTGTCGGCACCGACCTCGCCGAGCAGCCTGTCGAAAAAATCCCGCCCCGTATCCACGCCGGTGTTGATCCGTTGATGCCGCATGAAGCGCTCGACGGTCTCCACCACGATTGCCGGCGCGCGCTCATTGCGCAGATGTATCCGGCGCAGGACGTCCGCTGTCACCCCGCTGATCTGCTGAATCTGCTCGATGGCATCCGCCGGCACTGCACGGGTAAACGGCCCCAGGCGCTGGAACGCCTTGGCGCCGTCCCACGTCAGCGGGTTTTCCCATTCGTGCCGCCAGGCGCCGGCACCGTTGTGGCTCAACAGCGGGGCATACGCATCGTTCAGGGACGGGTGCAATAGGCGCCATGGCTGCTCCGCCACCTTGAAATAAGCATCGTCCAGCCACAGGTAGCGCTCCGCCCCCAAGTGGTAAAGGCCAAGGGCATCAGGCTCTGCGGCGATACGGGCGGTATCGACATGACTGACGTAGTGCGCGATCTCGCGCCGGTCGGGATAAAACGCGCCATCCGGCGCACGATGGCGCAACAGGGCGCGAGCGACCTGACGCCGAAAGTCGGCAACGCTGTGCTCCGCGCTCAAGCCGAGTAGACGCCGGTCATCGTCGGACAGCTGGCGCATGATCGCCAGATAGAAACCGTTGGCACCACTCAGCATGGCGCCGGTGCGCGACTCACGGTGGTAATACGGCGAAAATCGCCCTTGGCCCTGATCAATGACCACCACGCTGCGGTCCTGCGCCCCCTGCGAAACATAGGGCAGCGCTTGCGTGGCCGGGCTGACGAGCAACGCCTGGGCGCTGCCGTCGCGCAGCACGCTGTGGGCGAAATGCGCGGCCCAATCCTGGGTTTGCCGGTCGAATCGGCGCGGATGAAAAAGCCCATCGACGATGGCTTCGCGGCGCGTCACCAGGCGTGCGGCGCGCAATGCGTCATAAAGCGCCTCGGGTTGCAGTTGCGACTGCAGCAGCTGGGTTTGCTGATGCTCCGATAACGGGTGTTCGCGCAACACCTCGAGCAACCGCGCCATGCTCAGTTCGGGGTGCAAGGCCCGTAGTTGGGTAATCACCGCCGGTACGGGCTGGTCGGGGCTGACGCGCTCGGGCAACAATTTGAGTACCGATGCACTGGCACCCACCGCGTCAGCACGGCAGGTGTCGGCAAACCGCGTGAGCGCGTCAAACAGATCGTTCCTCAAGGCCTTGGCTTTCGTCGCCAATTGCTGGCGAAGCAACTGCGCGTCACCCGAAACAAGCGTCGGCACCAACGCCACAATGGCCTGTGCCACATGGGCGGTGAAGCGGCGCGGCGTGGCATAGGCGAACTCATGATTTTCCAGCGCGGTCAGCGTAACCACTGCCGTTGTCGCACGCGTTGCCTCCTTATTGTAGCGACGCACCTCCAGGCCCTGATGGTCTTCAATGCTCAACGACATTCCCGCCGGCCAACCCTCCAACTGAGTAAGCAGCGGCGCCATGACGTCCAGCGCGTCGACGGGTGCGGGGCGGCTGGGGTCAGCGTCTGCGGCCAGCCAATCGATCAGCCGGTCGGCGCGCAACCGATGCACGGCGTCGACCAAAGACGCCGACGCTGGCGCGCCCTCCCATACCTGGTTCAAGGTCTCTGCCGAGGTCGCGCTCGTTTCGAGTAAAATCTCGATTTGCCGTGGCAATACGTCCTGGCTGCCGAGCATTCTTTCGAGCACCTGCGGGCTCGACAGATGCCGGTGTTCAGGCACGGCGCTGTAGCGCTGGGACAAGCGTTGATACAAGTGCTGATGGCGACGCAGCACGCTGCGCCCCAAACGCGTATGCAATCGACCACTGATCAGTAAATCGGCAAGGTCGGCAAACCCCTGGAGCAATTCGGCAGGCTCGCCGAGCAGCGCCTGCCGCCCCCCTTCGACCAACGCTTGCTCCATCGCTATGAACATCGCAAACGCCCTCACCCGCCCCAACCCTTTTAACGCCCCCGGCACCGGGATCAGCAGCACATCGAGGATTTCCCCGATCAGGGTCTGGAACAGCTCGATCATGGTGGGCATGAAACCGGGCGTCTGGTGCGCCAATTCCTGCAGATTGGCACGACTGCGCTCGCGATAGAAATCGTTCAGGCTCAGCGCCGGGGACTTTTGCACGACGTTGCGCACATAGCCGACTTTATCGACGATGTTGACGCTCGGAATGACACGGGCCAGCCAGTCGACCAGTTTTTCCAACCCCTCAAGGTCGCGACGCGGCTGCGCGGTTTTACCGATTTGCTTGAGCCGCGCACAGTCACGCAGCCACATGATCTGATACAGCCAATCGACCCGCCCCGCGCGGTAGGCCGCATGAAACTCCGCATGAAACACCTCGCAGGCTTGCCGATGGCTGGCATGATGACGCAGCGACCCGCCGGGGCGATTCGGGATAAAACTGAAAGCCCCCTTGCAACCGCTGACGGAAAAAACGATGTGGGGAATGCTCAAGCTGTCGCCGGGAGGCTGGCCGGCGTAATGCCCGACCAAGCCGATCGATTGTGGCAACCAACTGATGTTGTCCGTCCCATGGGGCACGAAAAGCAGCATTTCCTCTACGCGCTCCCAGCGCGCTTCTCCCGCCAGCGCACGTTTCACCTGCTGGTATTTGTCCCGGTCGACGCGGCTGGCTTCGGTGTTTCTCAAGGCCTCGATGAGGGCGAACTCAAACTCGGCATTCGCCAACCGCATGATGCTGCTGCCCAGCGAGGCGTTGGCCTGCAGCGCCTGGTCGAGACGGCGACGCAGTTGCCCGCCGAGATCGAGCCGGCGCACCAGCGCAATGAATTCGCCGGCGGTCGCGTTGATGTTCCTGTCGAGGTAACTGGCATCGGCCAGGCCGGTGCGGCCGGGGTAGCTCCAGCCGGTCAGGCCGTCATAGTTCATACAGGCGGCGTCCCATAAGGTCACGCTAGAGATCTTGATCTCATCGCCTTTCAATTCGCGCCGGACGCGACCGGAGTGCTTGAGGTAGCGGGTATTGATCTTCGCCACCTTGGGGTCGATGTACTGGCCGGTCAGGGTTATCAACGCGCTGCGCAACGACTCCAGGGCATGTAGCTCGAACGCTTCGGTGAGTTGGCGGATGCCCTGCTCCATGGTGTGCTGGGCATCGATCCAGGCCCTTTGCAGGCGCACGTACTCACGTTTTTCGGCAAGATCGAGCCCGCCGAGAAGGCCGTCGAACTCAGCTCTCAAGCCATCCAGGGCTTGCAGGACTGACCACTCCAGGCCGGCCATCAAGGGTGCGCGCTGCTGCGCGATAAAAGCGCTCAGCGTGTCCTGCGGTGTGGGGGTAATCGGCTCGCTCATGGCTCTGCTCCTGAAAAGCTCAGCCTATCGCCTCGCCGTCAGCGTCTCAGGTAGCTATGTAGCGCCATGGATCAGCCGTGGTTCTTGTCGAAAACCGCCGGTCCCATCGCCGCAATCTGGCCCTCGATCAACGCATCGAAGGGTTTGAGTAACGGCTCGAAAGAAGTGGGCGCCTCCAACACCTGCAACGCCTGCACAATCGCCTCCACCGTCGACAAGGCTCCGGGGCCCGGCGCCTTGCGCAGCCGGTAGCGCGAGACGGCGCCCGCGGCCAGCGTCACCCTGGGCAGCGCCGCCAGCAGCGGGTTGAGGTGCAACAGCTTGCGCGCCTTGCGCCAGGTGCCGTCGGGGACCACCAGCAACAACGGCTCGTCACTCGGCCCATAAGCCTGCAGCGGCTGGGCATCGTCTGCCGGAAACAACAGGCGCGCCTGATAGCCGGGCGGGTTCAGCAAGCTCGGCAGATCGTCGAATACCTCGCCCACCACCAACTGCGCATTGTTCAAGCCCAACGCCGCCAACCGCGCGGTATTGAGCGCATGGTTGACCTCGCTCGGGTGCTGCAGCAGCAACACGCGGGTGCGGCTGTCGAGGCTGGGGATCAGCGCGCACAGGCAATGGGTGGCGGGCCGCAGGCAACGGGAACACTGGGGTCTGGACATGGTTTTTCAGGCCTGGTTGAGCTGGGTTTTGAGCAAGTCGCGAAACGTCTGGATCAGCGGCTCGCGGCTACGGCCACGGCGCATGATCATCGAGAACGGCGCCTGGTAGCCGAAGGTCGCCGGCAGCAGCACGCGCAGGTCGCCCTTGTCGGCCCAGGCCTGGGCGTAGTGTTCGGGCAGGTAGCCGATGTAGGCGCCGGACAGCACCAGGATCAGTTGCGCCTCCATACTTTCCACGGTGGCGGCGCTGTGCTTGAAGCCGTGGCGCGCCAGTTCCGCCTGGCTCCAGTAGCCGCGCCCGACCATGCGCTGCTGGGTGATCACCTGTTCGGGGATGCGCCGCTCATTGAACAGCGGGTGCCGGGTGCTGCAATACAACCAGTGTTGTTCACGGTACAGCGGCATGTAGATCAGCCCGCTCATGCGGTTGGAGAACGCGCCGATGGCCAGGTCCAGGCGGTTGTCCTGCACACCCAGTTGCAGTTCGTAAGGGCTCAGCACCGACAAATGCAGGTGCACCGCCGGGTGTTCCAGGCTGTAGGCGCCGATCACCTCGGCGAACGGCAGGGCCTTGTCGCTGACGGTGGAGTCGAGCACGCCGAGCTTGAGTGTGCCGCGCAGCTCGCCTTTGAGCGCGGCGGCGTATTGCTCGAAACCTTCCAGTTCGCCCAGTAGCCGCAGAGTCTCCTGATGGAACAACTCGCCCTTGCTGGTCAGGCTGAACCCGCCCCGGCCACGGTGGCACAGCACCAGGCCCAACGCCGATTCGAGCTGGCTCATATAGGTGCTGATCGCCGAGGTCGACAGGTTGAGCTCGTGCTGTGCATTGGCGAACCCCTGGTGGCGCACGACGCTGACGAAGATGCGCAGGAGTTTCAGGTCAGGCAAGGCGTTGGCCATGGTCGGCTCCGGGGAGGTGATCGCAGTAGTCTACCTGCCGGCATTAGTTTAGAAAAATCTGAACTAAGTATTTGCCTCTGCCGATTCTTCCCACTCCGGGCTTTTCGCAGAATCGGCCGCTAATAAACACAACACGATGAGGCAATCCCGTGGACAAGATTTTCCACCAACCACTGGGCGGCAACGAAATGCCGCGCTTCGCCGGCATCGCCACCATGATGCGTCTTCCCCATTTGCAATCGGCCAAGGGCCTGGATGCGGCCTTTATCGGCGTGCCGCTGGACATCGGCACCTCGCTGCGCGCCGGCACCCGCTTCGGCCCCCGGGAAATCCGCGCCGAATCGGTGATGATCCGCCCGTACAACATGGCCACCGGTGCCGCGCCGTTCGATTCGCTGTCGGTGGCCGATATCGGCGACGTGGCGATCAACACCTTCAACCTGCTCGACGCCGTGCGGATCATTGAAGAAGCCTACGACGAGATCCTCGAACACAACGTCATCCCCATGACCCTGGGCGGCGACCACACCATCACCCTGCCGATCCTGCGGGCGATCCACAAAAAACACGGCAAGGTCGGGCTGGTCCACATCGATGCCCATGCCGACGTCAACGACCACATGTTCGGCGAGAAGATCGCCCACGGCACCACCTTCCGCCGCGCAGTGGAAGAAGGCCTGCTCGATTGCGACCGCGTGGTACAGATCGGCCTGCGCGCCCAGGGCTACACCGCCGAAGACTTCAACTGGAGCCGCAAGCAAGGCTTTCGCGTGGTGCAGGCCGAAGAATGCTGGCACCACTCCCTCGCGCCGTTGATGGCCGAAGTGCGCGAAAAAGTCGGTGGCGGCCCGGTATACCTGAGCTTTGACATCGACGGCATCGACCCGGCCTGGGCGCCCGGCACCGGCACCCCGGAAATCGGCGGGCTGACCACTATCCAGGCGATCGAAATCATCCGTGGCTGCCAGGGCCTCGACCTGATTGGTTGCGATCTGGTAGAAGTTTCGCCGCCTTACGACACCACCGGCAACACCTCGTTGCTGGGCGCCAACCTGCTGTACGAAATGCTCTGCGTACTGCCCGGCGTGGCGCACCGCTGATGAGCACCCATGAGGTGTTGAAAGCGGCGGCCGACCTAGTGTCGGCCTTCGCACGCAACGACCGCGAGGCTTACTTCGGCGCGTTCAGCGCCGATGCCAGCTTCGTGTTCTACACCCTGCCCCAGCCGCTGCTCAGTCGCGATGCCTACCAGGCATTGTGGGACAGCTGGCGCCGGGACGAGGGGTTTGAGGTGCTGTCCTGCGTCTCGAGCAACGCCGTCGTCAGCCTGCAGGGTGATGTGGCGATTTTTATGCATGACGTGGCCACCGAGCTGCGCATGAACGGGGAGCAATTCAATAGCCAGGAACGCGAGACCATTGTCTTCAGACGGCAAGGGTTGGACGTACAACAAAAACAAGGCCTGTGGCTGGCCTGTCACGAACATTTGTCCGCTATGTCGGAAGGGCTGCCGCCCCCTTAGCCAATGTGATCGGAGCTGATCATGAATAATAAAAACAACGAAAACAGTATTCGCAAGATAGAAACCAACGGGGTCGAACAGATCCCGGACCATGAACGTACCGCCGGGCCCAAGGATCTGTTTCGCCTGATCTTCGGCGGTGCCAATACCTTTGCCACAGCGGTGTTGGGTGCCTTTCCGGTGCTGTTCGGCCTGTCGTTCCAGGCCGGTGTCTGGGCGATTGTGCTGGGCGTGCTGGTGGGTGCGCTGATCCTGGCGCCCATGGGCCTGTTCGGGCCGATCAATGGCACCAACAATGCTGTGTCGTCCGGGGCGCACTTCGGTGTCCACGGGCGGATCGTCGGCTCGTTTCTGTCATTGCTGACGGCGATTGCCTTCTTCTCACTGTCGGTGTGGAGTTCGGGCGATGCGCTGGTCGGCGGTGCGAAGCGGCTGATCGGCCTGCCGGAAACCGACCTGACCCTGGGCCTGGCCTACGGCGTGTTTGCCATCCTGGTGCTGACGGTCTGTATCTACGGCTTTCGCTTCATGCTGTGGGTCAACCGCATCGCGGTGTGGGCGGCGAGCCTGCTGTTTCTGCTGGGGATCTTCGCGTTCGCGCCGACCTTCGACAGCCACTTCGCCGGCAGCGTGGCCCTCGGCCAGAGCGGTTTCTGGGCCGCGTTTATCGGTGCGGCGCTGGTGGCCATGAGCAACCCGATCTCCTTCGGCGCGTTCCTCGGTGACTGGTCGCGCTACATCCCGCGTGAAACGCCGAAAATTCGCGTCATGCTGGCGGTGGTCGCGGCACAGATCGCCACCTTGATCCCGTTCCTGTTCGGCTTGGCCACCGCGACCATCGTCGCGGTCAGGGCACCGGACTACATCGCGGCCAACAACTACGTCGGCGGTCTGCTGGCGGTGGCGCCGAGCTGGTTCTTCCTACCGGTGTGCCTGATCGCGGTGATCGGCGGCATGTCCACCGGCACCACGTCGCTGTATGGCACGGGGTTGGACATGTCCAGCGTGTTCCCGCGCCTGCTGTCGCGGGTCAAGGCCACGCTGCTGATCGGGGTGATGTCTATCGCCTTCATCTTTATCGGACGTTTCGCCGCCAACCTGGTGCAGAGCGTGTCGACCTTCGCGGTGCTGATCATCACCTGCACCACCCCGTGGATGGTGATGATGATCATCGGTCTGATCGTGCGTCGCGGCTTCTACTGCCCGGACGACCTGCAGGTATTTACCCGCGGCGAACGCGGCGGGCGCTACTGGTTCAGCCACGGCTGGAACTGGCGCGGCCTGGGGGCCTGGATTCCGAGCGCGTTGGTGGGGCTGTGCTTCGTCAACCTGCCGGGGCAGTTTGTCGGGCCATTGGGCAACCTCGCCGAGGGCATCGATATCAGCCTGCCGGTGACATTGGGGCTGGCCTCGGTGGTGTACCTGAGCTTGCTGCGCCTGTTCCCGGAACCGGCTGCCGTGTACGGCCCTACCGATCCACGCAGCGAACGCACGGACGTGCGCGCTGAACCGGCGCTGTAAAAAGCCGCCTGATTTCCATAAAAAAGATAATCGGAGACCCGCCGTCATGGCTTTGGATTTATTCGTCGTACTCATCTACGCCGCCGGCATGCTCGTGCTCGGCTATTACGGCATGCGCCGCGCCAAGACCCACGAAGACTACCTGGTCGCCGGGCGCAATCTCGGCCCGTCGCTGTACATGGGCACCATGGCCGCCACGGTATTGGGCGGCGCGTCCACCGTCGGCACCGTGCGCCTGGGGTATGTCCACGGCATCTCCGGCTTCTGGCTGTGCGCCGCGCTGGGCATGGGGATCATCGCGCTGAACCTGTTCCTGGCCAAGCCGTTGCTCAAGCTGAAAATCTTCACCGTCACCCAGGTCCTGGAAAAACGCTACAACCCCATGGCCCGCCAGGCGAGCGCGGTGATCATGCTGGCCTACGCACTGATGATCGGCGTGACCTCGATCCTGGCCATCGGCACCGTGCTGCAGGTGCTGTTCGGCCTGCCCTTCTGGATTTCGGTGCTGCTCGGCGGTGGCGTGGTGGTGATGTACTCGACCATCGGCGGCATGTGGTCGCTGACCTTGACCGACATCGTGCAGTTCGTGATCAAGACCGTCGGCCTGATGTTTATCCTGCTGCCGATCTGCCTGTACCGCGTCGGCGGCTGGGACGAACTGGTGGCCAAGCTGCCGGCGTCGAACTTCAGCTTCACCGCGATCGGCTGGGACACGATCATCACCTACTTCATGATCTACTTTTTCGGCATCCTGATCGGCCAGGACATCTGGCAACGGGTGTTCACCGCCCGTGACGAAAAGGTTGCCCAGTATGCAGGCACTTTCGCCGGTTTCTACTGCATTCTCTACGGCCTGGCCTGTGCGTTGATCGGCATGGCGGCCCATGTGCTGATTCCCGATCTGGATAACGTCAACAACGCGTTCGCCGCGATCGTCAAAGTGTCGCTGCCCGATGGCATTCGTGGGTTGGTGATTGCGGCGGCGTTGGCGGCGATGATGTCGACGGCCAGCGCCGGCTTGCTGGCGGCGTCCACCGTGTTGACCGAGGACCTGCTGCCACGTTTGCGCGGCGGCAAGCAGTCGAGCCTGAACATCAACCGTCTGTTCACCCTGCTGACCGGTATCGCGGTGCTGGGCATCGCGCTGGTGGTGAACGATGTGATCAGTGCCCTGACCCTGGCTTACAACCTGTTGGTGGGCGGCATGCTGATCCCGCTGATCGGGGCGATCTTCTGGAAGCGCGCGACAACTTCGGGGGCGATTACGTCCATGACCCTGGGCTTCGTGATGGCGTTGGTGTTCATGTTCAAGGATGGCTTGGACGCGAACACGCCGATCTACTACAGCCTGGCGGTGGCGTTGGTGAGTTTTGTCGGGGTGAGCCTGTTGTCGCGCCGACCTGAAACGGAACCGGCGCGGGCCGCCTGAACAAGCACGCGGGAAATCAGGTTTTCTTCAGCGGGTGCGACGTCGGATGTCGCACTCGTTTTTTTTTGCGTGGCGTACCACGCATCGCGAGGGCGGGTTTGCTTGCTCCCACACAAGCCCGTTCCTACACAGATTCTGCGGTGTTCCGACGACTGCGGTTCAACGCCGACGTGGACGACGCTGCTCATCATCCGTGCGAATGGGCACCGGCTGCAGCGGGGGCTCGATCAGGCCCAGCGCAACGCCAAGGTCGTGGAGCCAGGTTTGGATTTTCTCTTTCATGATTGCCCCCTTTGAGGGTAGTGCGGGTCGGCGGAAATTCTTTCGCCTCTTCCTACAAATAGTAGCCCTAACTCCTACACATTGCATGAACGAAACCACAACGAACTATTACCAAATTCATGCAAATACGACAGATCGGTCAGGCGATCGCCCGGCTATCTTGCAGGAACCCTGCCTGGCCTTCGCGCTGCAGTTCGATCCATGCGTTGAGATTAGCGCCGAGCATACCCTTTCGCCACATCAGCCAGGTGGTCGCAGTGGCAAAAGGCTCAGATAGGGGATGAACGGACACGCTGTCCTTGCCTGGCAGGCTGTCGAGCATGGATTCGGACATCAAGGCCACGCCGGAACCGGCGATCACGCAGGCGAGCATGCCTTGATAAGACTCGATCTCAATGGCACGACCCATCGCCACGTGCTCGTGGGAAAACCACGTCTCCAAACGTCGGCGATAGGAACAACTGCGTCGGAAGGTGAACACCGCACGGCCGGCAACATCCTGGGGACCGAGTACTGGCGGGTGGTCGGCTTCGCAAATCAGCATCAGCTTTTCGTCGCACAAGGGCACACCGTCCAGGGACGCGATAGTCAGCGGGCCGTCGACCAGCGCCGCGTCGAGACGCCCGGTGATCAAGCCTTCGAGCAGCTCGCCGCTGGGCGCCGATTGCACCTGCAGATTCACCATCGGATACGCCTTGTGATAGCGCGCCAACAGTTTCGGTAAGTGAATCGCGGCGGTGCTGTACATGCTGCCCAGCACAAAGTCACCGGCCGGTTGCCCGCCTTGCACGGCACCGTGGGCTTCGTCGTGCAGCGCCAGCAGACGGGTGCTGTAGTCCAGCAACACTTTGCCCGCAGGGGAAAGTTGCAGGCGTTGACGTTCACGAACGAACAACTCGACGCCCAGTTGCTCCTCCATCTGCCTGAGCCGGGTCGACAGGTTCGATGGCACGCGGTGCAAGCGCTCGGCAGCGCGGGTGATGGAGCCCTCTTCCGCCACGGCCTGGAAAATGCGCAATTGACTGAACTCCATACCTTTCTCCAAAACTGAACAAGTTGCTCACTATTATTCATTTTTACAGAAAGTCAATCCGCCTTAGCCTGCATGTCATTCGCTTTCCCGCAGGAAACCTTGCACATGTCGCCGTTGACTCGCCTCCTCGCCAGCTTTATCGCCCTGATGATGGCCATGGGCATTGGCCGCTTCGCCCTCACCCCGCAGATGCCACATCTGCTCAGCGAGGGGCAGATTGATCTGACCGGTGCCGGGCTGATCGCCGCCGCCAACTACCTGGGTTACTTCGTCGGCGCGGTGGATTCGATTTTCGCGCGCAGCCATCACCCTGTACGCGGTCGTTTGTACGGCGGGTTGTGGTTGTGCGTGCTGCTGACCCTGGCGTCGTACTGGGCCCATGGGTTCTGGCCGCACCTGCTGTTGCGCTTCGGCACCGGCGTGGCCAGCGCCTGGGCGCTGGTGATGATCACCAGCCTCAGCCAACCGCTGGCGATTGCCGCCGGGCGGCCGCGCTTGGGCGCCCTGGTGTTTGCCGGGCCGGGCCTGGGGATTCTGTTGACCGGCCTGCTCGCGCTGGGTTCGAACCTGCTGGGACAAAGCTCCGCAACACTGTGGCTGGTCTACGGCGGGGTGGCGCTGCTGATGCTGCTGGCGATCCTGCCTTTCCTGCCTCAACCGAGCGTCACTGACACGCCCGTCAGCGACGCGAGCAGCAATGCGAGCATCGCGCACCTGGGTTGGGTTTATTTCCTCTACGGCCTCGGCTACATCATCCCGGCGACCTTTCTGTCCCAGATGGCCAGCGCGCAGTTCAAGGGCGCCTGGCAGGCAGACCTGTTCTGGCCATGCTTTGGCCTGGCGGCTGCGCTCGGGGTGGTCGTGGCGAGCCTGCGCCGCAAGGCCGCGAACACAACCCGCCGCTGGCTGATGACAACCTTATGGTTGCAAGCGGCGGGCGTATTTACCTGCTTGCTCGGCAACGGCTGGGGCCTGGCGCTGGGCGTATTGCTCTGCGGCGCACCGTTTCTGGCGTGTATGCAGTTGGTGATGGCACGCTTGCGCGAGGTGGCGCCCCACGGCTACCAGCGCAGCACTGGGGTGCTGACCGCGAGCTTTGCCATCGGACAACTGAGCGGCCCATTGCTCGCGTCGATAAGCAGCCACCTGAGCGGCGGCCTGCAACCGGCGCTGGTGATCGCCGGTTGCGGGTTGTTATTGGCCGGCGCGCTGTTGCTGCGCCCGGCCGCGGCAGTCAGCCAGCCATCAGCGGCGTTGGCACGCGAGCCTGTTCGCGCCGAGCGAGCACCAGGAAAAACAGCCCACCCAGGAAACAACCGGTGAACCAGGCGAAGTTGGCCATGCCCTGCAAGGCCGGGGTGAACGTGATCGCGACACCCACCAGCGTCGCCGGCAACAGAGCCTTGACCGCCGTCCAGTTCACGCCGCCGTCGAAGTAATAACGCCCGCTCGGGCTGTCATCGAACAGCGCATCCACGTCGATCTGCTGTTTTTTGATCAGGTAGAAGTCCACCAGCAAAATCCCGAACAACGGCCCGATAAACGCGGCGAGGATGTCCAGGGTGTAGTGGATCATCAGCGGGTTGTTGAACAGGTTCCACGGGGTGATAAAGACTGAAGCCACCGCTGCAATCATGCCGCCGGCGCGCCAGCTGATTTTGCTCGGCGCAACGTTGGCGAAGTCGAACGCCGGGGACACGAAGTTGGCGACGATATTGATGCCGATCGTGGCCGTGACAAAGGCAAAGGCGCCCAGCAACACGGCCATGCTGTTGTCGATACGCGACACGGTGGCGATCGGGTCGTGGAGCATTTCACCGAATACCGGCAAGGTGCCCGAGACGATCACCACGGTCACCAGGGAGAACGCCAGGAAATTCACCGGCAGACCCCAGAAATTACCGCGACGCACATCCTGCATGCTGCGGCAGTAGCGGCTGAAATCGCCGAAGTTCAGCGTCGGCCCGGAAAAGTACGACACCACCAACGCCGTCGCCACAATCACCTGGCCGAAAGCCTGCCAGCCCGACAAGGACTTTTCCGCCAGGGTAAAGCTGATATTCGCCCAGCCCGCCTTCCACACGATCCAGCCGGCCAGGGCGAACATCACCGCGTAGACCACCGGCCCGGCCCAGTCGATAAAGCGCCGGATAGACTCCATGCCCGCCCAGAATACGGCCGCCTGCACCACCCACAAGCTGAGGAAACCAAACCAGCCCAGGTAGGACAGGCCAGCGAAGTGCGGCTCTGCATACACGGCCATCTGTGGGAAAAAGCGCAGCACCACGATGATCAGCGCACTCGACGCCAGATACGTCTGAATCCCGTACCACGCCACCGCGATCAAGCCGCGTATCACCGCCGGAATATTCGCACCGAACACACCAAACGCCAGTCGGCAGATCACCGGGTACGGTACAGCCGCTTGCTGGCTCGGCCTGGCCACCAGGTTAGCGATCAATTGCACGATGCAAATGCCCGCGAGCAACGCAATCAGCACCTGCCAACTGGCCAGCCCGAGGGCGAACAGGCTGGCGGCGAAGACATAGCCGCCGACGCTGTGTACGTCGCTCATCCAGAAGGCAAAGATGTTGTACCAGGTCCACTTCTGCGGCAGTGGGCCCAGGTCCTGGTTGTACAGGCGCGGGCTGTAGCCTTTGGGCAATTGTTCGGTCATCGCTTGGCTCCTCGAAATACCCGCCTGCGCTGCCGTAACGGGATGCATACGGAAGGCGGCGCGGTTTGTATACGAAAGAGTCAGCAGAATGCGTGCCAATGGCACACAATCCCCACGGGGCGGGGTGCCAAAGGATGTATCGAGAGTTAGATCGGTGTATACCGCTCAGCAACGGTGCACGCCTTAATCCTGTACACAATCACTTGCACACCCGTTGTGCACACAGGTGCCTGACTGCGCAGCAAGCGGCGCTGAGGAATGTGACCAAGTTGCTCAGGTCATCTGCGCCGTAGGCCGACGGAACAAGGATTTACGGGGCATCGGCACAGCCTCTGTAGGAGCGATTCGCTCCTACAGAAGAGCAAACCGCACTCAGCTCAGTTCAATGCGGTCGGCATGAATCACAATCTGGCCCTGCTTGTAGAGCGCACCAATGGCCTTCTTGAAGTTGCCTTTGCTGACGCCGAACAAGTTGCTGATCACCGCCGGGTCGCTTTTATCGCTGACCGGCAGGCTGCCGTTGTTTTCGCGCAACTTGGCGAGGATCTTCGAGTTGAGGCTGGAAGCCGCTTCCTGGCCGACCGGTTGCAGGCTCAGGCTGATATTGCCGTCGGCGCGGATTTCCTTGATAAAGCCCTTCTCTTCCTTGCCCGGACGCAGGAACTTGAACACTTCGTTCTTGTGGATCAGGCCCCAGTGCTTGTTGTTGATGATCGCCTTGAAGCCCATGTCCGTGGCCTCGGCCACCAGCAGGTCGACTTCCTGGCCAACCTGGTAGTTGGCGGGCGTCTTGTCCAGGTAGCGGTCAAGGCGCGCGGTGGCGGTGATGCGCTTGGTGTGTTTATCGAGATAGACATGCACCACGCAATATTCGCCAGCGGTCAATTGACGCTTTTCTTCCGAATACGGCAGCAACAGATCCTTGGGCAAGCCCCAATCGAGGAAGACACCGATGCTGTTGACTTCCACAACTTTCAAACTGGCAAATTCGCCAACTTGAACTTTTGGTTTTTCAGTGGTGGCGATAAGTTTGTCATCGCTGTCCAGATAAATGAATACGTTAAGCCAGTCTTCATCTTCACTGGGAATATCTTTGGGGATATACCGATTAGGCAAGAGGATTTCACCGTCTTGCGCACCATCCAGGTACAAACCAAAGTTAGTGTGTTTAACCACTTGCAAGCTGTTGTAGCGCCCGACTAAAGCCATTTCCAATACCCTCATTGCGTGGGCGGCATTCTACCCGAGTTGCGTCCGGCACGCGCGCACGCCTGAAAATTCGCGGGTTCGCATGGCATTCTACCGGCACCGCCCCGCTCGTCTGATCAATCGGCTGAATTCCGCCGCGCCGGCGGCGCCCGACAGACCGCGTGGTTTCGAGTTAAAACAGTAAGTTAGAGGCTTATTTCGACGACGAACTTTGCCGATTTCAGCCAGCGCACCAAATACAAGGGGATATTTACCAAGCAATTGTCAAGCATTTCCTGTACGATGCCTGGCCAAGTTAATTTTCTACAGGTTAGTGGCCGCCATGCGCGTAAAAGCATCCAACAGCAAAGCAAAGCCAGCTCCCGCCGTCGAAACCAGCGAGTCGATCAACAGCCAGATCGCTGCGTTCCTCAAGTCCGGTGGCGAAATCCAGCAGATTGCCAAGGGCGTCAGCGGCCAGACTTTCGGCCCGTCCAAGCAGATCAGCCTGGGCAAGAAGTAAGCTGACCGCGCAACACACCTGGTCCCTAAGCGTCTTGCCAACAAGGCGCTAGGACTAGAGCCCGAAACACCCCATTGCTTCTCCCGCGACACAAAATCGACCAACGGACCTCACCGTCTGGCATTCGCCGGTATGCTTGCACACGTCTAGCACGGGCATCTGCCTGATACCTTCCGTTACTGCTCCTCGCTTTTCATGGAGTGAAGCATGCTCAAAACCTGTATTTTCCTGCTCGCCGCCCTCGCCGCCAGCCCTTTGGCCGAAGCGCAGATTTTCCAGCGCGAATTGGGCGACTTCGATCTGAAACTGGGCACCACGCCCAGCCGCAGCATGGCCCAGGGCCTGGTCAAGCCAACATCGCCGGGCAGCGACGCCTTCCACGGCGGCCTCGACCTGAGCCACGACAGCGGCCTGTACATCGGCCAGTTCTCACCGAACATGGGCCTGTCTTCGGCGAGCAACCTTGAAATCGACTCGTACATGGGGTTCAAACACCCCTTCGACCAGACGCTCGGCTACGAAGTGGGGTTGATCCACTACAGCTATCCCTCGCTCAGCCCCCTTGACAGCCAGGAGTTCTATGGCGGCCTGAACCTGCTGGGCAATCGCTTCGGCGCGTCCTTCAGCAACGACCCCGACCGCCAGGACAGCACCCTGTTCGCCGACCTTGGCGGCACACAGCCGTTCGGCATCGGCGTCAGCATGAAGTACACCACGCATCAACTGGGCAGCCCGGTCTCGGTGGACGGCGGTTCGATCCGCAGTTTCAGTGACTGGTCGGTGCAATTTTCACGGGCGTGGATGGGCGTTGACCTTGACCTGATCTACAGCGACTCCAGCCTCAACGGCGGCGACTGCTCGGCCTACTCGGGACACAATTCGCAATGCGATGGGCTGTTGACCTTGAAGGCAGCGCGGACGTTTTATTGAAGGGCTGAACTGTCGCACCCAGCGCGGGTTCACATGCATTAACCCCCTCTGCGCAAGGACCCGCCCATGCTGAGCCGGCTCAACTTTCTGCTGCCATTCGTGATCCTGAGCCTGGTGCTTGGCGGCTGCAACCGCGTGGGTTTGGCCTACCGCAATCTCGACGTGATCATCCCGTGGACCCTCAGTGACTACCTGGACATGAACGCCGGGCAGAAACGCTGGTTCAACGACACCCTCCAGCAACACCTGGCCTGGCATTGCACCACGCAGTTACCGGGTTATCTAGACTGGCTCGACCGCCTGCAACAGATGGTCGACAACCATCAGGTCAGCGACAACGCCTTGCAGAGCCGTACCGACGAAGCCAAACAGGCGGTGGGCGAGATCGCGCGCGCGATCACACCGTCGGCGGTCCACTTGCTGCGCGGGCTGGACGACCAGCAGGTCAAGGACATGAACGACGCCCTGGCCAAAGACCTGCGCAAGCGCCAGGACGAATACCTGAAACCGCCCCTGCCGCGACAGATCCAGGCGCGTGCCGAGCGCATGAGCAAGCGCCTCGATGCGTGGATCGGGCCGCTCAGCGCCAGCCAGCAGCAACGGGTGGCGGCCTGGTCTGCGGAGCTGGGTGACCAGAACCAACAGTGGATCGGCAACCGCGCCCGCTGGCAGGCGCAGTTCATCGACGCTGTGCAACAACGCCACGACCCTGACTTTGCGCAGAAAATGCAACAATTGTTGGTGGACCGCGAACGCGCATGGACCCCGGAATATCGACAGGCCGATGCCCAGACGGAAACAGCCGCGCGCAGCCTGATCGTGGATCTAATGGCGCAAAGCAGCGTACAACAACGCCAGAAATTGACGCACAAAATCGCGGGCGTGCGCAGCGATTTCAAGGCGCTCAAATGCCTCAACGCCGCCGCAGACTAGAACGTGGGAGCAACATCGCGCCCACAGGCCCTTCAGGCAATCGCCGCCTTGGACGCCACGTCGTCGAACGTCGCCGGTTCCAGCGCATCCGCCTGCTCATCGAGCACCTGACGCGGGTGAGCGTGGCCCGGTATCGAGCTGTCGATCAACGCCAGCAATTGGGCTCCTCGTGGCGTCAGGATAAAGTTCTCACCATTACCACCCTCGTCCTCGGGCCGCGACTCGATAAACCCGCGCTTGAGCAACAGCGCCTCGTAATCCGCAGCGGTTTTTTTCAACACATCCAGATTGCCGGTGGACTCGCCCGCCATGACCTTCTCGGCGGCCTCCTGCTCGGCGTACTTACGCGGGGCAAAGCTGCCCTCGCCATTCTGCACTTCATGCAACAGCCGTTCGATCAGATCCCAGTTGTAAGTCGTCATCCTGATTCCTCCTGCGGGCCAAAAGGAAAAGCAGCCCGTTCAGAGTTGGGACACGTCTCGTCAGCGGCCGTTCAGCCGAATGGACAGACGTCACTTCTGTGTACTTTCCAGACGTTCGCCGCCTCAACTGGGCAGAAAGAAGCTGCGGCCAAGGCAAAAAACAGCAGGCAAAAAAAACCGGACAGCGTCCGGTTTTTTTATCGCGGCCCAGCCTTATTCGGCAGCCGGTGCTTCTGGCTTGCGGCGCTTGAGCGGCGCCATGCCGTCCTTGCTGACCAACGACAGGTTGTCGGTCTTCGGCCGGTTGGCGATCTTGCGCTTGGTCGGCGACTTGGCACCGGCCTTCTTCTTGTCACCCTTGCCGTCGACTTTTTTCTTCTTCACGCCTACGGCCTTGCCCGAAGCCTTGACCTTCTTCGGCCCGGTGTAGGTGCCTTTGACTTCCTTGATGGTGCGGCGCTCGAACGACTGCTTGAGATAGCGCTCGATGCTCGACATCAGGTTCCAGTCGCCGTGGCAGATCAGTGAGATCGCCAGGCCATCGTTGCCAGCACGCCCGGTGCGACCGATACGGTGGACGTATTCGTCGCCGCTGCGGGGCATGTCGAAGTTGATGACCATGTCCAGGCCGTCGACGTCCAGGCCGCGCGCGGCGACGTCGGTGGCGACCAGGATCTTCACCCCGCCTTGCTTGAGGCGGTCGATCGCCAGCTTGCGGTCCTTCTGGTCTTTCTCGCCGTGCAGGACGAACGCTTTGTAATCCTGCGCCACCAGGCGGCCATAGATGCGATCAGCCGCAGCGCGGGTGTTGGTGAACACGATGGCCTTCTGATAGGTCTCGTTGGCCAACAGCCAGTTGAGGATCTGTTCTTTGTGGACGTTATGGTCAGCGGTGATGATCTGCTGGCGCGTGGTCGCGTTCAGGTCGCTGACATTGTTGACCTGCAGGTGCTCGGGGTTGTTCAGGACCTTGGCAACCATGTCGCGCAGGGTCGAACCGCCGGTGGTGGCGGAGAACAGCATGGTCTGCTGACGATTCACGCACTCGGCCACCAGGCGCTGCACGTCATCGGCAAAGCCCATGTCGAGCATGCGGTCGGCTTCGTCGAGCACCAGCACTTCGACTTCCTTGAGGTCGAGGTTGCCGGCGTTGAGTTGCTCGATCATGCGGCCCGGGGTGCCGATGAGGATGTCCGGGACCTTGCGCAGCATGGCGGCCTGGACCTTGAAGTCTTCGCCACCGGTGATCAGGCCGGACTTGATGAAGGTGAACTGCGAGAAACGTTCGACTTCTTTCAGGGTCTGCTGGGCCAGCTCGCGGGTCGGCAGCAGGATCAGGGTCTTGATGCTGACGCGGACTTTGGCCGGGCCGATCAGGCGGTTAAGAATAGGCAGGACGAAAGCGGCCGTCTTGCCACTCCCGGTTTGAGCCGTCACCCGCAGGTCACGCCCTTCGAGCGCGAGCGGGATGGCCGCTGCCTGCACAGGCGTAGGCTCGACAAATTTAAGCTCGGCCACGGCTTTGAGCAGGCGTTCGTGCAGGGCGAATTGGGAAAACACGGGTGCTACCTCGAAGAAATACAAAATATCAGCTGCATAGGGTAACGGTTTCGAGCGTCCAAACCGAGTTTCTTTACGCGAACAGGGCTAATCAGCTGCTTTTTTGTTAAGGCGTTTGTCTGTAACGCCAATGTAGCTGTACTTAAATGCTCTAATCGACCGGTCTTGTCTTACAGAAGAATCGGTTTCACCCATGGATATCAAACAGCTCTGGCTCAACGTCAAAGACCTTTGGAATGCCCTCGATGAACACCCGCTGCTGCATTCCAGCCTGGGCTTGCTGGTGTTGTTGGTGGTGGCGCTGTTGCTCGGACGGGTGGCGCGTTACCTCATCCTGCATGCAGTCAAATTGCTCGGCCGGCAACCGGCCCTGCACTGGCTCAACGACCTGCGCCACAACAAAGTCTTCCACCGCCTGGCGCAGATGACGCCGTCGCTGGTGATCCAGTTCGGCCTGCACCTGGTGCCGGACCTGAGCAAGACCGCAACGCTGTTCATCGGCAACGTGGCGTTGGCGTTCACCATCCTGTTCGTGGTGCTGGCCATCAGTGCGCTGCTCAACGCCCTGCTGGACATCTATGCGCGCACCGAACATGCACGTACCCGCTCGATCAAGGGCTATGTGCAGTTGGCGAAGATGATTCTGTTCGTGTTTGGCGCGATCATCATCGTCGCCACCCTGATCGACCGCTCGCCGCTGTTGCTGCTGTCCGGCCTGGGTGCGATGTCGGCGGTTATCTTGTTGGTCTACAAGGACACCTTGCTGTCGTTCGTCGCCAGCGTGCAGTTGACCAGCAACGACATGCTGCGGGTCGGCGACTGGATCGAAATGCCCCAGGTCGGCGCGGACGGTGACGTGGTGGACATCACCTTGCACACGGTCAAGGTGCAGAATTTCGACAAGACTATCGTCTCGATTCCGACCTGGCGCCTGATGTCCGAGTCGTTCAAGAACTGGCGCGGCATGCAGGCGTCAGGCGGGCGTCGGATCAAGCGCAGCCTGTTTATCGATGCCAGCGCCGTGCGCTTCCTGCGCGACGATGAAGAAGTCCGCATGACCCAGGTCCACCTGCTCACCGACTACATCAGCCGCAAGCAGGCCGAACTCAAGGCCTGGAACGAAGCCCAGGGCCAAAGCGCGCAGTTGTCGGCCAACCGCCGGCGCATGACCAACCTCGGCACCTTCCGCGCGTATGCCCTGGCTTACCTGAAAAGCCACCCGGACATCCAGCCGAACATGACCTGCATGGTGCGTCAGATGCAAACCACCGCCCAGGGCGTGCCGCTGGAAATCTACTGCTTCACCCGCACCACGGCGTGGTCGGATTACGAGCGGATTCAAGGGGATATCTTCGACTACCTGCTGGCGGTGCTGCCGGAATTCGGCTTGAGCCTGTATCAACAGCCGAGCGGCACGGACCTGCGCAGCGGGCTGTTCGCAATGACGCAGAACACCACGACCGCCCAAGCGCTGGAGCGCTGACAAGGCAGACGGCGCGGGGCTCGCGTGCCCCTCGCCGGTCGAATCACCACGCGCCCCCGCGCCCAATCAGGCCTTGCGCTACAGGCCAGGCCAACTCGGTAAATAACCGAGGAACATGTCTAGTTGCCGCACGCGGCAAAATCAAACCGACGCCGCAACTAAGAAAACTCTACCTATACGTTTAGTGAATTTCACTATTCAGGCACCCGGTTTTTAATCTGTTTTTAGAAAAACCAAAGCTATAGCATCTGGCCATCGAACAACTCTGTGAGAAGGCGTTACTTATGTTATGGACAACTAAGCTTTCAGATGATGCGGCACACTTTGTATTAAGTTCGGATGCGGAAGCATTGACTCATTACTGCGGTGCAACTGCCTTTTCTCAACCTCGCGACTTTTATACCGACAGCCCCTACCAGCGGCCTTCAAGGCCGCAGGACGTGACCGATTCGATTATCAGCAGTTGCCTGACAAGCGAGCAACTCTCACACAGCCAGCATCTTTTGGCGCAACGTTTATTATTGAATATCTATGAGCAAGACTTGGTCTTTTTACCCAAGCCGCCCATGGCGCTGGATCTCAAGGTATTCAAGGAATTTTATGACCCATTGCATGCCGCGTCGGGTAAAAAGATTCGTCCGTTATTGGAGCACTACCTCTACAACTGGCTCAAGGAAGAGGTGCACATCAACGGCCCCTGGTGCCTGGACGCCTTTGTCGCCCACACCGACAAGGTCTTGGACGATGTGGCCCGCTCCGATTCAAAACTCCATGAGGTCCTGACCGCCAGCCGCCATCCCGAACGTGCCGCGCGGTTCTTCATGACGCAATGCGCCGGCGACTTCCTCAGTGAAGCCTCGGCCATGGCGCGCAATGTGCTGGGCAACAGCGGCGTGTACACCAGCGAGCTGTTCAAGATCCTGATCGACGAATACGGCTACGGCATCGACAAGAAAAAGCACAGCACCATTTTTGAAGACATGCTCAAAGACATGGACATGTCCCATCACGTGCATCACTACTGGCAGTTCTATACCCCGGCCTCGCTGTCGCTCACCAACTACTTCCACTACGTGTCGGCCAACCATGGCGAGCTGTTCCGCTATATCGGCGCCATGTACTACACCGAAGCCACGCTGGCCCTGACCACCCAGCATCAGTCGCGCGCCATCAAGACCATCTTCAACGGCACCGTCTCCACCGAATACTTCGACGAGCACTCACACATCGATGTGCATCACGGAAGAATGGCCCTGCAACGCCTGATCCTGCCGATGATCAAGCAGTTCGGCAACGCGATCATCCCCGACCTTATCCGCGGTTTCGAGGAGTTCCGCTTACTGCAGGACATCGCCGACGAAGAGCTGTATGCCCATATCAAGTGGCATGACGAGTTGGACGAACACCGTGCCCAAGCCAGCGCCCTCCAAGGCCGCAAGCCAGTGGACCTGACGATCACCGAGCCTGAACACGAGCTTTCGGTGCTGCATACCCACCCCAACGACGAGCTGTTCTGGGTCGAGTCCGGCGAGCTGGATTTCGTCGCCAGCCCCGAACTGAGCGTGCGCCTCAAGGCCGGGGAAGGCGTGGTGATTCCCAAGGGCATGCTGCATGGCACCCGCGTCGTCAGCCCGTCCTGCACTTACACCGTCACGGCCATTTGAGGACGCCGCCCCATGAAAGCCATCAGCCTGAACCTCAGCCACACCCACTATGTGGCGGTGGAAGGGAAAACCTACTTTCTCAAGCGCCATGCACATTCGACTCAACTGCTGCCGACCGCCTGCCCCCATCGCGGCGGCCCGCTGCACATGGGAGAAGTGACGGGTGACGGGCAAAGCGTGATCTGCCCCTGGCACGACAACGCCTACAAGGTCTGCAACCTGGAAAAGAAGTCGCTGCCCACCGTTCGCGTCAGAAACCAGATCAGCACCGTCATTGGTGACACCGAGCGGTGCGTGCCTCTCCTTAAACTCTCTCGTTACGACTGATGGTGCCCATGAATAATAAATCGACCCTTGCTGCGTTTTATTCGATCGTGACCCTCTTCACCGGCCTGGACATGGCGATTGTGATTGCCATGGTCTGGTTCGGCCTGGAGACCACCGGCTCGACCTTCCTGGTGGGCGCCACCTTATGCGTGGCGACCGTGGTGCCGTATCTGTGCGAGCAGTACATCGGCCGGTTCTTCACCATTGAACTGAGCATGAAACGGCTGTTGTACATTCGCCTGACCGCGTTCGCCGCCGTGCTGGGGCTGTCGTTTACCGACGCGGCGCTGTTGCCGATCGGTTTCCTGGCGATTGCCTTCGTGGTGGGAGTCACCGACTACTTCACCATCAGTACCCTGGAATCGAAAAACACCAAGCTGGTGCTGGCCGGGCTGACCAACAGCGACACCTCGGCGCGCTTGATGCAAACCTCCATCCAGATCGGGGCCTTTGGCGGTGCGCTGCTGGGCGGGGTGATTGTGGATGTGTTCACGGTCAACCAGACCCTGCAGATCATCAGCCTGGGGGCGATCCTGTCGTTGGCGGCGATTCTTTTTGTCGCGGCCACGCCCACCGCCGACGCCACCGAGCAAGTCGCCGACACCCACACGGCGCAGTCTCTACAGTTGCCGCGCAACCTGTACATCCTGATCATCGTGTTGAGCATGATCGGCTTCCATATCGGCGCCTTCAACAGCCTGGTGCCGATCGTGTTCCAGAAGCTCAACGAATGGAACGCCACCCTGTTTGGCGTCGCCAGCGGCCTGGCGGGCCTCGGTGCGTTCAGTGCCGCGGTGCTGCCACGGATCAAGCTCAACAGCTACAGCGCGATCCTGCTGGTGATCCTGGCCGACGTGGCAATCGTCTATTTCCATAACCTCTACGTGATGATGGCCGCCGCTTTCCTGCTGGGTTTCTGCATCAACAGCCTGCGCATCCAATTGCGTAAAACCCTGATCGAGTCGGCGCCCAACGCACGGATCGCCGACGTGATCGCCGCCAAAAGCTCGCTCTACTACCTGCTGGTCAGTGGCTCGGCGCCGATGATCCTGACGTTCTTCACCACCACAAGCTTCCTCGGCCTCGAAGGTGCGCGCGTGCTGATGATCGTCTCCGCCGCGCTGTTGGCCGCTGCCGTACTGGCGTGGAACCTCACCCCTGCCGTCGCGGCCACCGCCACCACAAAATAGGAGTACCTGCTTTGGAAACCGTACTGATCGTTGACCCGTTCTCCACAGGTAAACTCTACGCGCCCTTGCTCAAGGCTCAGGGCGTGAGGTGCTTTGCCGTGATTTCCACCGACAGCTTGCCCGCGCATTTCACCGATGACCTGATCAGGGAAAACTTCGAGGCGGTCTACCACTGGGAAGAGGGTTTGCTGGAGATCCTCGAACCGCTGTCACTGAGCGCCGTGATCGCCGGTTGCGAAACCGCGATCTACCTGACCGACTACCTCACCGAAGTCCTGCGCGTTCCCGGCAACAGCCGCGTCACCAGCGACCTGCGTCGCAACAAGTTCTCCATGCAGCACGCCCTGAAAAAACACGGGCTGGCGAACATCGAATCACAACTGCTGAGCTCGCCGACGCGCATTGCAGAGGTGGTTGCCACGCTGGACGACAAGACCACCTACGTGGTCAAGCCGCTCAATTCCGCCGCCACCGAAGGCGTGGTGTTTGCCCAAGGCCGGGCCGGCGTCAAGAGCGCCTTGGACGCTGCGGCCTGGCAGCGCAAAAACGACCTGGGGGAAATCAACCTCGGTTTCATCGTGCAGCCGTTCGTGTCGGGCCCGGAATATGTGGTGGATATGGTCGCCTTTGACGGCGTGTACATCATTGCCTCGGTGTGCAGGTACACCAAGGTCCAGAGAAACGGCAGCATGTTTGTCTACGAAAGCCTGGACACCCTCGACCCCCGCGCCGAAGACCTGCAACCACTGACCGACTATGCCCGTCAGGCGGCCGCGGCGCTGAGCATCGAGGTCGGCCCGATTCATATGGAGATCATCTGGTCTGCCCACGGCCCGATGATGATTGAAGCCGGCGGCCGCTTGCATGGCGGCATCGCACCGCTGCTGTTTCAACAGGTGTATCACCCGGATTTGCTCTCGCTGGCCATCGACAGCTACCTCGGCCGCCCACGCCCGCGCGCCGATGCGGTCAGCCAGATCAGCCACGGTCGGATCGGGTTCTTCTGCTCCGACGAACAACGCACCTTCGCCGCGCCCTCGCCGCAGGCCCTGCAGAGCGTAATGGAGGACGAGGCCTATTGCGGCCACCGCTACTTCATCCGCCCGGGCGACACCACGCCGGTCACGATCGACTTCGCCACCTGCCCGGGGCTGTTCTGGCTGCAACACCTCTCGGCGCCGCAACTGGACATCAGCAGCGCCAATCTACGTAAACAGCTGTGGTGTTAAGACCATGAAAAGTCGTTTGATCATCCGAAAGTCAGCCAGTGATCTGGGCATCAACAACGCGTGCGCGGCGGTTATCGAAGACATTACCGTGTCGGACGACCAGAGCTTCGTCAGTGTCCTGCAAAGCAACCTGAATCACGTTGCGTCCCACCTCAACGAGCTGGACTCCAACGTCATTTACGAAGGCTTTGCCAAGCAACTCAAGAAGCTCGGCTACGAAAACACGGTGAGCGCCAACGAGAAACTGTTGCGGCGCTTCATCGCCAAGGGCGTATACCCCATCAACAACATCGTCGATGCCTATAACGCCGTGGCGATCCGGCATGGGGTCAGCATCGGCGTACACACCTACCATCGGCGGGATGACATCTACGTCATGCGCTCGGAGGCGCCCAGGGCTTTCCGCCCGCTGTTCGCCAAGAAGGAGATTACGATTCCAGCGGGCGATATCGTCTATACCTGCGGTGACGTGCCCCTGGCGAGCATCGGCAAGGTCGACGCCGACGCCCATGACTTCAGGCTGACGAAGGACTCGTCGAGCCTGCTGGTGGTGGTGCTGGGGCACGACGATACGCCGTTGGCCTTCAACCAGGCCGTCATCGAAGAGTTCGTCGACACCCTGCGCCAGCGAATGCCGGCCTTGAGTCACCACTTTCTCGAGACCGTACACGATCACGCCTGAGGCTGGAACCGCATAGCCGCTGCCAGAACAGCAGCGGCTACCGCCAGGCCTTGAGCACCGGGTTGACCACCACCTCGCGCACATGCTCGATCTTCAGCAGGTTGTCCTTGAACACCATCAGCTCTTCAAAGTTGCGGTATTTGACCTCGAGCATCATGTCGACGTCGCCGAACAGCGAATAAGCCTGAACCACTTCACGGAACTGGTAGATCTTCGGAAACACCAGGTGGCAGTTGCTGCCATTGAGCGTGAGCATCAAAAACGCCGATTGCTGGGCTTCTTCATCGGCGGCGACGTTGATGGTGAAGCCGAGGATAATGCCCTTCTCGATCAGTTTCTGAACCCGCGATTCCACGGCGGTTCGCGACTTGTGAACTTGTCGCGCCAGCTGCGCCAGGCTGACCCGGGAGTCGTCCTTCAAGGCAGCAATGATCTGTTCGTCAACCTTGTCCACTCTGCCGCCCCCACACTTTTCTCTTCTATAACAGACTTTCATTCCCGCTCACGCCTGCCCTGGGCCTATCACCTCGCAGACTGTACGCCAGGCCCGGGCTTTATGCCCAACCGACTGATCCACACTGCCGCCAGAATCACCAAACCGCCCAGGGCCAGACGGCCCAACGGCTCGTGCTGGTTCCAGATCAACAGGTTCAATAACAGCCCCACCGGCACATGCAGGTTGTTCATCACCGCCAGGGTTCCGCCGTTGACCAGGCACGCGCCCTTGTTCCACCAGTACATACCCAGGGCCGTGCTGACCAGCCCGAGGAACACCAGCACGCCCCACTGCAGCGGCGCTTCGGGGAGGAAATCAGCCTTGCCGAACACCAGGAATGCCGGCAACACCACCAGCAGCGCACCGAGGTAGAAATAACCGAAGCGCCGGTAGTGCGGCAGATCACTGGGGTAGCGCGCCACCAACTGCTTGTACATGACTTGCCCGGCGGCGTAGGTGAAGTTGGCCAGTTGCAGCAGCAGGAAGCCCCCAAGGAAGTGCGGGGTGACTTGATCGAAGCGGATGACCGCCGCACCCGCCACCGCGACCAGCGCGGCGACCAGGGCCCAGGGGTTGAAGCGCCGGTTGAGGGCGTCTTCGATCAGGGTCACATGCAGCGGCGTGAGGATAGTGAACAGCAGCACCTCGGGCACCGTGAGCACGCGAAAGCTCAGGTACAGGCAAACGTAGGTCACGCCAAATTGCAGCGCACCGATGACCAGCATGCCGCGCATGAAGGTCGGCTGCACCGAGCGCCAGCGCGTCAGCGGAATGAACACCAGCCCGGCCAGCAGCACGCGCACCAGCACCGCGAAGTAGCTGTCGACGTGACCGGCAAGGTATTCGCCGATCAAGCTGAAGGAAAATGCCTGTATCAGGGTGACAACCAGTAAGTAGCCCATGCGCGCCTCGTATCGAATGGGCGGGACATTAAAGGTTTTCGGCGGCTCACGAAACTCGGCGCAAAAAAAACCCGACCTCGCGATAGCGGCAGTCGGGCAGGAGCACTCAGGAGCAACAAGTGCAAAGGGAGGTTTTTACGCGGACTTGAAGGGTTTGCGTGGTGAGATATAAACACCGCGCGATTATGTGACGATTAAAGGATCACGCGACTTGCGCCAGCAACGCCTTGGCGTGGTTGATGCCTTTTTCCTGGAAGTCGCCGCTCAGGTTCACCCCTTCGGCGTGAATGAACGTCACGTCATGAATCCCGATGAATGCCATCACCTGACGCAGGTAAGGTTCCTGGTGATCGGAGCTTGCGCCGGTGTGAATCCCGCCCCGGGCGGTGAGCACGATGGCCCGCTTACCGATCAACAAACCCTGGGGGCCGGTGGCGGTGTACTTGAAGGTCACACCTGCACGCAACACATGATCCAGCCAGGCTTTGAGGGTGCTGGGGATGGCGAAGTTGTACATCGGTGCCGCCATCACCAACACGTCGGCGGCGAGCAATTCGTCGGTCAAGGTGTTGGAGCGATCCAGGGATGCCTGTTCGCTGGCGCTGCGCTGATCCGCCGGTTTCATCCAGCCGCCGAGCAGGTTGGCGTCCAGGTGCGGAAGCGGGTTGAGCGCCACGTCGCGCACGGTGATCTGATCCGCCGGGTGCGCAGCCTGCCATTGGCTGATGAACTGCCGGGTCAGTTGGCGGGAGATCGAATCCTGCTGGCGGGCGCTGCTTTCGATGATCAGTACGTTGGACATGGCTGCGTAGGCTCCATCTGTAATTGCTGTAAGTCGATGGAGAAAAGATTAACCAGAGCCAATTCGATAAAAAAGCGCAAAAAACTGCTACAACCCATCTAGAAATTTGTTTATAAGCGGAGTATTGCTGTAGGCATGCTCCGCTGTCGCTTTATTTCGGTGCACATTCCAGTGCGATACGCATCTTGATGATCGCGCGGTTGAACTTGACGGTGGTGTTGGTGCTTTTGCCCGCCGGCACGCTGACAGTACGGCGACGGGGTGATTCCGGGCCGTTGGTGAAAGTCACCGAACACAGCGCGTCGCGCGTGCCGTAGTTGTTCAGTTGGATCGAACTGATGTCACCGTCCACGTCGGACGCGGTGTAATCCACGCTCACGCCGTCGATCTTTTTTGTCACATCGATGGGGTAGGCAAACGCACTGAGCGGCAGCAGTGCCAGCACCACACAACACAATTTTCTCATTCGGCAGTCTCCAATAAGGACTGTCAGCTTAGGACAAGAGGAGCTCATCTTGAAAGCGCCCCGCGTTACCCTCGATCAATGGCGCACGCTGCAAGCCGTGGTCGACCATGGCGGCTTCGCCCAGGCGGCCGAAGCGCTGCACCGTTCGCAGTCCTCGGTGAGCTACACCGTGGCCCGCATGCAAGACCAGCTCGGGGTGCCGCTGCTGCGCATCGACGGGCGCAAGGCCGTGCTCACCGACGCCGGCGAAGTGCTGTTGCGCCGCTCCCGGCAGTTGGTGAAAAACGCCAGCCAACTCGAAGACCTCGCCCACCATATGGAACAGGGCTGGGAAGCCGAAGTACGCCTGGTGGTCGATGCCGCCTACCCGAATGCACGCCTGGTGCGCGCCCTGACCGCCTTTATGCCGCAAAGCCGCGGCTGCCGCGTGCGCCTGCGCGAAGAGGTGTTGTCGGGGGTTGAAGAGCTGTTGATCGAAGGCGTGGCCGACCTGGCGATCAGCAGCTTCAACATCCCCGGCTATCTCGGCACCGAGATGAGCAACGTGGAGTTTGTCGCCGTCGCTCACCCCGAGCATGCCTTGCACCGCATGAACCGCGAACTGAGCTTCCAGGACCTGGAAAGCCAGATGCAAGTGGTGATCCGCGACTCCGGGCGCCAGCAGCCGCGCGATGTCGGCTGGCTCGGCGCCGAACAGCGCTGGACCGTCGGCAGCCTCGCCACGGCCGCCAGTTTCGTCGGCAGCGGCCTGGGCTTTGCCTGGTTGCCCCGGCACATGATTGAGCGCGAACTCGCCGAAGGCGTGCTCAAGCAGCTACCCTTGGAGCAGGGTGGCAGCCGTCACCCTACGTTCTACCTGTACTCGAACAAGGACAAACCCTTGGGGCCAGCGACGCAGATCCTCGTGGAGCTGCTGCGCACATTTGACACCGCCCCCCTGGATGCGCCTTTCGCCGCACCGCAGCAAGCCTGAAACGGAGTTCATGCATGGCCTGGTTCGAACATGAAGGGTGCAGCCTGCATTACGAGGAATATGGTCACGGCACCCCGCTGATTCTGATCCACGGCCTGGGCTCCAGCAGCCAGGATTGGGAACTGCAGATTCCGGTGCTGGCCCGGCATTACCGCCTGATCGTGGTGGACGTGCGTGGCCATGGGCGTTCCGACAAACCCCGGGAGCGCTACAGCATCAAAGGTTTCACCCTCGACCTGATCGCCCTGATCGAACACCTGGACCTGCCCGCCGCGCACGTGGTGGGCTTGTCCATGGGCGGCATGATCGCGTTTCAACTGGCGGTGGACGAACCGGCGCGGGTCAAGAGCCTGTGCATCGTCAACAGCGCGCCCGAGGTCAAGGTGCGCAGCGCCGACGATTACTGGCAATGGGCCAAGCGCTGGACCCTGGCACGCGTCCTCAGCCTGGCCACCATCGGCAAGGCCCTGGGCGACCGGCTGTTTCCCAAACCGCAGCAAGCCGACCTGCGCCGCAAGATGGCCGAGCGCTGGGCAAAAAACGACAAACGTGCTTATCTCGCCAGCTTCGATGCAATTGTGGGCTGGGGCGTGCAGGAACGACTTTGCAGAATTACCTGTCCAACCCTGGTCATCAGCGCCGACCACGACTACACCCCTGTGGCGCACAAAGAAATCTATGTAAAACTGCTGCCCGATGCGCGGCTGGTGGTCATCGAAGATTCCCGCCATGCCACACCCTTGGATCAACCCGATGTCTTTAACGCTACCCTGCTCGATTTTCTAAAGACAGTCGAAACCACTACCCAGGATCACTGACCCATGCTGAAAAAAATCGCCTTCTTTGCCGGTTCCGTTCTGTTCGCTGCCAACCTGATGGCCGCCGAGCCCGCCAAGGCGCCCCACGTATTGATCTCCACCACCAACGGCGACATTGAAATCGAACTGGACCCGGTCAAGGCGCCGATCAGTAGCAAGAACTTCCTGGCCTACGTCGACAAGGGCTTCTACACCAACACGATTTTCCACCGTGTGATCCCGGGCTTCATGGTCCAGGGCGGCGGGTTCACTGCGCAGATGGCGCAAAAAGACACCAACCCACCGATCAAGAACGAAGCCAGCAACGGCCTGCATAACGTGCGTGGCACGCTGTCGATGGCCCGCACCTCGAACCCGGATTCGGCCACCAGCCAATTCTTCATCAACGTCGCGGACAATGCCTTCCTCGATCCAGGCCGCGATGCCGGTTATGCCGTGTTCGCCAAAGTGGTCAAAGGCATGGACGTGGTCGACATCATCGTCAACTCGCAGACCACCACCAAACAAGGCATGCAGAACGTGCCAATCGATCCTGTCCTGATCAAGTCGGCCAAGCGCATCGACTGAGGTCCGCAGGTAGTTCCGCGCGGCGCTCACAAGGCGTCGCGCGCCTTTGAACAGGAGAGCCCGCCGGGCGGGCGTCAACCCTAATGCTCTATCGTCGTTTCGAACAACTGATCGATATTTTCCGCGACGCGCCCAGCGCCGCCCCTCCCGATAAAGTCCTGCCTTTCTACCTCTACTACCTGCGTCAGGTGTGGCCGTGTTTCGCCGCGCTGTTGGTGGTGGGCCTGATCGGCGCACTGATCGAAGTCGCGCTGTTCAGCTACCTGAGCCGCATCATCGACCTGGCCCAGGGCACACCGCCCGCGAACTTTTTCCAGATCCACAGCACCGAGTTGATCTGGATGGGCGTGGTCGCCCTGCTGCTGCGCCCGATCTTCGGCGCCCTGCATGACCTGCTGGTCCACCAGACCATCAGCCCTGGCATGACCAGCCTGATCCGTTGGCAAAACCACAGCTACGTGCTCAAGCAGAGCCTGAATTTCTTCCAGAACGACTTCGCCGGGCGCATCGCCCAGCGCATCATGCAAACCGGCAACTCCCTGCGCGATTCCGCCGTGGCGGCCGTGGATGCGATCTGGCACGTGGCGATCTACGCCATCAGTTCCCTGGTGCTGTTTGCCGAAGCCGACTGGCGCCTGATGATCCCGCTGGTGACCTGGATCGTCTGCTACAGCCTGGCATTGCGCTACTTCGTGCCGCGGGTGAAAGCACGTTCGGTGATTTCCTCCGAGGCGCGCTCCAAGTTGATGGGCCGCATCGTCGATGGCTACACCAACATCACCACCTTGAAGCTGTTCGCGCATACCCAATCCGAGCAGGAATACGCCAAGGAAGCGATCATCGAGCAGACCGAAAAAACCCAGTTGGCCAGCCGCGTGGTGACCAGCATGGACGTGGTGATCACCACCATGAACGGCCTGCTGATCGTCACCACCACCGGCCTGGCCCTGTGGTTGTGGACCCATTCGCTGATTTCCGTGGGCGCGATTGCCCTGGCGACCGGCCTGGTGATTCGCATCGTCAACATGTCCGGCTGGATCATGTGGGTGGTCAATGGCATTTTCGAAAACATCGGCATGGTGCAGGACGGCCTGAAAACCATCGCCCAGCCGCTGGCCGTGGTCGACCGCGACAACGCTCCACGCCTGACCGTGCCCCATGGCGAAGTGCGCTTCGAGCAGGTGGATTTCCACTACGGCAAGAAAAGCGGGATCATTGGCGGCCTGAACCTGACCATTGAGGCCGGTGAAAAAATCGGCCTGATCGGCCCCTCCGGTGCAGGCAAATCGACCCTGGTCAACCTGCTGCTGCGCCTGTACGACCTGCAAGGCGGGCGCATCCTGATCGACGGCCAGAACATCGCCGAGGTCGCCCAGGAAAGCCTGCGCGAACAGATCGGCATGATCACCCAGGACACGTCGCTGCTGCACCGCTCGATCCGCGAGAACCTGTTGTATGGCAAGCCGGACGCCAGCGACGAGGAGCTCTGGGCGGCCATACGCAAGGCGCGTGCCGATGAGTTCATCCCGCAGCTGTCAGACGCCGAAGGCCGCACCGGGCTGGATGCCCATGTGGGCGAGCGCGGCGTGAAACTGTCCGGCGGGCAACGCCAGCGCATCGCCATCGCGCGGGTGCTGCTCAAGGATGCGCCGATCCTGATCATGGACGAAGCCACCTCGGCGCTGGACTCGGA
Source organism: Pseudomonas sp. Pse79 (assembly GCF_024519615.1). Classification (NCBI taxonomy): domain Bacteria; kingdom Pseudomonadati; phylum Pseudomonadota; class Gammaproteobacteria; order Pseudomonadales; family Pseudomonadaceae; genus Pseudomonas; species Pseudomonas sp. Pse79. The sequence goes on along the minus strand of NZ_JALJRR010000006.1, from coordinate 153,555 downwards.
AGTCGAAGCGGCGATCCAGGAAAGCCTGGAAACCCTGATGCAAGGCAAGACGGTGATTGCGATTGCGCACCGCTTGTCGACCATTGCGCGGATGGACCGCCTGGTGGTGCTGGAGAAAGGCCAGATCGCCGAGACCGGCAGCCATGCCCAGTTGCTCGCCCACGGCGGGCTGTATGCGCGGCTGTGGCAGCACCAGACCGGAGGCTTCGTCGGCATCGACTGAAACTGCCGGGCCTACACAACTCAAAAGGTGGGAGGGGGCTTGCTCCCACATGGGTGTCCTGGATTTGTGCCGCAACCGTGCTGTACTCAGTGCAGTGCCAAGACGGGCGCTGAAGTAAATCGCAGGGAGCATCACTGATTTACTGATTCGGTAGAGCGATCTATCAAGGACGGGTACATGTCTTTGTTCAAGCGTTCAGTCACAGAAGGTTTAGGTACGTTTTGGCTGGTGCTGGGCGGTTGCGGGAGTGCGGTGTTGGCCGCGGCGTTTCCCGCAGTCGGCATCGGGTTGTTGGGGGTGGCCCTGGCCTTCGGGCTCACGGTACTGACCATGGCGGTCGCCATCGGGCACATCAGCGGTTGTCACCTCAACCCGGCGGTATCGGTGGGGCTGGTCGTGGGCGGCAGGTTTCCGGCCAGGGAGTTACCGGCGTACATCGTTGCCCAGGTCATTGGCGGCATTATCGCCGCGGCGCTGTTGTATGTGATCGCCAGCGGCAAACCGGGGTTCGAACTGGCGTCAGGCCTGGCCTCCAACGGCTATGGCGAGCATTCGCCTGGCGGCTATTCAATGGCAGCGGGGTTTGTCTGTGAGCTGGTGATGACAGCGATGTTCGTGCTGATCATCCTCGGCGCCACCGACCCGCGTGCCCCGAAGGGCCTCGCCCCCATCGCCATCGGCCTGGCGCTGACCTTGATCCACCTGATCTCGATTCCCGTGACCAACACCTCGGTCAACCCGGCCCGCAGTACGGGACCGGCGCTGATCGTGGGCGGGTGGGCGATCCAGCAATTGTGGATGTTCTGGCTCGCGCCGATCCTCGGCGCGGTGATCGGCGGCGTGGTCTATCGATGGTTGGGCAAGGAGGAGCCGGCCTGAGGCAAAACGGGTTCAGCCCTGCCGATACGGCAGGGCTGCCCTCGCTTCTTCGGCATACGCCAGAATCCCCACCCGCTCGCGCTCCAGGAAGTCTTCGACGGCCGTCTTCAACCCTGGATGACGCAGGTAGTGCCACGACCGGGTGATCACCGGCTCGAACCCGCGAATCAATTTATGCTCGCCCTGGGCACCGGCATCGAAGCGCTGCAAGCCGTGGGCGATGGCGTAATCCATGCCTTGGTAGAAGCAGGTTTCGAAATGCAGGCGGTCGAATTCCGCCAGGCAGCCCCAGTAACGCCCAAAGAAGCTGTCGCCGCCGATCAAGCTGAACGCCATCGCGACCGGGCGCGTGCCTTGTTTGGCCAGCACCACGCGGATCGCTTCGGGCATGCGTTCGGCCAGCAGGCTGAAAAACGCACGGGTCAGGTACGGCGCCTGGCGGCGCACCGCGTAGGTGTTGGCGTAGCAGGCGTAGACGAAATCCCACTGCGCCTCGCTCAGTTCATGGCCTTGCAACCATTCGAACTCAATGCCCTGCCCCGCCACCTGTTCGCGCTCCTTGCGCATCTGTTTGCGCTTGCGCGAACTCAAGGCGTCAAGGAAGTCCTGGAAATCCCGGTAGCCGCGGTTCTGCCAGTGAAACTGACAGCCCAGGCGCGGCAACCAGCCCGGCTGTCGGGCCAGGGCGTCATCCGCCAGCGGGTCGGTGAAGTTGATATGGGCGCTGGAGAGCCCTTCGATTTCCAGGTAACCGGGCAGGCTGCCGAGCAACTCGAAACCGTCTTCAGCGCTGGCGGCCAACAGGCGCGGGCCGCTGACCGGGCTGAACGGCACGGCGACCAACAGCTTGGGGTAGTAATCGATACCGGCCCGCTCGCAGGCCTGCGCCCAACCGTGGTCGAAGACGTACTCGCCAGAGGAATGCCATTTGCGATAACCGGGCAATGCCGCCACCAGCCGATCACCGTCCCAGTGCAGTAAATGCTCAGGCTGCCAACCCGAATGCGGGCCGAGGCTGGCGCTGTCTTCCAGCGCGCTCAGGAACGCATGTCGCACAAAGGGCTGGGCCTGCGGCACCAGGGCGTCCCAGGCCTGCGGGGCGATTTCGGACAGGCTGTCCAGGCGTTGCAGCGGCATCGGCATCCTCACTACTTCAGGGCGTGAAAGCCTCGCGAGTATCGCTTATCGCCGCTGCCGACACACCTCCAAATCGCCGGACAAGGCTCTAAACCAATAGTTCCGTTCATAAATAATTTGTCATCTACCTGACATCAGTTCGCCACTGCGCCGTCATAAACGATCGCGATACTGACGCCTGTTTTTAGCGCGCCTGGTTCTACCCCGGCAGTTATTTTTCCGTCCGTCATCGGTCGGTTGTGTCCTGGATGGTTTGCCATCCCTCCTCACTTTCGGAGATTGATATGCGTCTTGCTTCCACTAAAACTGCGGCGGCCCTTTGTGGCGGCTTGCTGCTGGCCCTGAGCGTTCCGGCCAGCGCTGCAGTCGACGCTAAATTGCTCGACATGCTCAAGGCCAACGGTCAAATCTCGGCTTCGCAGTACACTGAACTGCAAGCTGAGCTGGCCAAGGATCAGAAAGAAAAGCAGATCGCACAGCAAGCTCAACAAGAGACCAACGAACAGATCGCGGCCACCGCGAAAAAAACCAACGACCTGAGCGTGTTCGACCAGAAACTTGCCTGGGCCGCCAAGACCCAGTTCAAGGGTGACGTGCGCTTCCGTCAGGAAACCGTGAAGATCCAGGGCGAATCCAACAACGGTGGCCGTGACAAGGACCGTCAGCGTATCCGTGCCCGTCTCGGCGCCTACACCGAGATCAACGACCAGGTCGACACCGGCATTCGTATCGCCACCGGCAGCAGCGACGATGCACGCTCCACCAACCAGGACCAGGACAACTACTTCGACAAGAAGTCGATCTGGCTGGACCTCGGCTACATCGACTACCACCCGAAGCAGATCAAGAACCTGCACGTCATCGGCGGCAAGATGCTCCAGCCATGGGTGAACATGGGCGACGTGATCTGGGATAGCGATATCAACCCGGAAGGTCTGGCCCTGACCTACAAATACCCGCTGGGTAGCAGCGCCGAGCTGTTCGGCAGCCTCGGTAACTACAACCTCAAGGACAACGTCGACGGCGACGGCGTGCAATTCCGCCACGACCTGCGCCTGACTTCCGGCCAGTTGGGCACGCGTTTCTCGGTGACCGACAACCTGAAAATGACCCTGGGCGGCAGTATCTACGCCTACCAGAACGACGAAAACAGCACCTGTACGAGCAGCACCACGCCTTGCGCACTGGCGGTCAACGGCAACTCGGCGAACGAACAATTCCGTCTGTACGAAGGTTTTGCCCAAGCCGACATCGGTGGCCTGGCCGTGCCGCTGGCGTTCTACGGTCAGTACGTGAAGAACAACGATGCTTCCACCGATCAGGACACCGCCTGGTTGCTGGGTGCCAAGTCCAAGGTGTTCGGTTTCAACCTGGACTACAACTACCGCGATACACAACGTAACGCTGTGGTAGGCGCCTTCACCGATTCGGACTTCGCCAACGGCACCACCGGTTCGCGCGGTCATAAGATGAAGGTCAGCTACGACATCGACAAGAACTTCGCTGTCGGCGCCACGTACTTCCTGACCAAGGCTGACTACGCCAGCCGCACGCAGCGTGATGCCAACACCAACACCCTGCAGTTGGATGCTGAAGCCAAGTTCTAACTGTAAGTGCGACACGCCTTGGGCCAGGATGGCCCGGGGTGGCTGTAACAGCCTGGCGTGGGTAAATCGGTCCCCATCATCCGTCCGATTCTCCCACGCGAGTCTGCCTTCCCCCCGCCGTTACTGATCCTTGCGCCGCTCGGCGGCCAGCCGTTCAGCCAAGGCATCCACATCCTGTACCGGCGCCTGCGGCATGATCCGCAATGTGGCCTGCAGCAAGCGCATCTGACGGATAAAACGCCGGCAATTAGGGCAGAACATCAAGTGATGACGCACCAGCAGCCGCTCGCGAAAGGTCAACTGACCATCGAGAAAGTCACTGGAACGCGCCACTTGCTCTTTACACGTCAACATTCGCCGGTTTCCTCAAAATGCTCCACCGTGGCGAAGACTTTAAGCCGTGCGCGATGCAACAGCACCCGCACATTGGAGAGCGAAAGCGTCAGAAGATTACAAATCTCCTCCAACTCCAGGCCCTGGCGTTCACGCAGCACCAGTACGCTGCTTTGCAATTCCGACAAGCTCAGCAACGTATGTTCCAGGCATTTGCGCAGTTCGTCCTCCGTGAGCAGGGCTTCCGGGGTGTCCTGGTGCCAGGCAAAAGGGGCGACCGCCCAGTGACCGTCATCCGCGCTGAAACGCTCATCGCCGATCGTGCCGTGGGGCGAGGGCAAATCATCGAGCAACACTTCGCGACGATTCTGTTTGTAGCGGCTCTTGGCAGCATTGGCGGTGATGGTCAGCAGCCAGGTCTTGAGGCTGGAGCGCCCTTCGAACTTGGGCAGGTTGCGTACCACCGACAGCCAGGCGTCCTGTACCACTTCGTCGGCATGACGCTGACCGGCAATCGCATAGGCCACCGCGCGCATGGCGCTTTGGTATTGGCTGACCAATTCCTTGTAGGCCCGCTGCTCGCCCTTGAGCAAGCGTTCAAGCAGGTGCGCGTCGTCCGCTACTGCCATTCGAGACCTCGGTTTCCAAGTGAGAACGCGATCTATGTGGGGGCTGGCTTGCCAGCGCCCACATTTGACCGCGGCGAGCCGCAGGATCAGCGTTTGCGCAGGATCACGCTGCCGATCGAATAGCCAGCGCCAAACGAGCTGAGTACCGCCACGGCGCCTTTGGGCAGGTCGTCCTGGTAAGTGTGGAACGCGATCACCGAACCCGCCGAGCTGGTGTTGGCGTAGGTGTCGAGAATCACCGGTGCTTCTTCCACCGTGGCTTCACGCCCCAGCAGCTTCTTCACGATCAGGTGGTTCATGCTCAGGTTGGCCTGGTGCAGCCAGAAGCGCTTCACGTCGTTCACGTTCAACTGGTTTTCCGCCAGGTGCGTGCCGATCAACTCAGCGACCATCGGGCAGACATCCCGGAAGACTTTACGGCCTTCCTGCACGAACAGCTTGTCGGGCGCGCCGATGCCCTCTTCCGCCGCGCGGTTGAGGAAGCCGAAGTTGTTGCGGATGGTATTCGAGAACTTGGTCAGCAGCTTGGTGCTGACCACGTCGAACTGGTGCTCGGAGGTCGCCAGGTCAGCGCGCTCGAGGATCACCGCAGTGGCCGCGTCACCGAAAATGAAGTGGCTGTCGCGGTCGCGGAAGTTCAAGTGGCCGGTGCAGACTTCCGGGTTGACCATCAGGATCGCCCGGGCCTGTCCCAGCTTGATGCTGTTGGCGGCGTTCTGGATGCCGAAGGTCGCCGAGGAACACGCCACGTTCATATCGAAGCCGAAACCGGCGATGCCCAGGGCTTCCTGGACTTCGATGGCGATGGCCGGGTAGGCGCGTTGCAGGTTGGAGCAGGCGACGATCACCCCGTCGATGTCGGCGGCGGTCTTGCCGGCGCGCTGCAGGGCCTGTTCGGCGGCGCCGATGGCCATCTGGCAGAGCACCGACCATTCGTCGTTGCTGCGCTCGGGCAGGCGCGGGGTCATGCGCTGCGGGTCCAGGATGCCGTCCTTGTCCATCACAAAACGGCTCTTGATGCCCGACGCCTTCTCGATGAAGGCTGCGCTGGACTCCGTCAGCGCCTGCACGTCACCGCGCTCGATGGCGGCGGCGTTCTCCGTGTTGAACTGCTGCACGTAGGTATTGAAAGACTGCACCAGCTCTTCGTTGGAGATGCTGTTGGCCGGGGTGTACAGGCCAGTGCCGCTGATGACGACGTTATGCACGGTCGTTCCTCTAAATCTGTCAGGCAGAAGATATTGGTACCGTCGTACCAAACTGTAAGTCGTTTGATTCCGTCCAGCGGGCATCAAACTGGCAACGCTTTATTCCATCGCGCCGCGGCTGCACACCAGCCCATCACGACGCTCCCGGCATTTATAACCGCGAAGTTTGCCACAACCCTGGGGATTTGGCGCCATATCCCGGATAAGCGCCATTGCCCATTGGTGTGATTACGCTTCGACCAGGCTCCATTGCTTGCTCAAGCGCTTGTCGGAAATCGGCACCCGGGTGCCCAACTGCTGGGCAAACAACGACACCCGATATTCCTCCAACCACCAGCGATAGAGCGCTAGCTGGGGGTCGTGCTTGCCTTCCTGGGCATGCTTGTTCAAACGGTTCTGGTACTGCGCCCACAGGCCCGCCAGCTCGCCGCTCCACACCCGATCTTTTTGCACCTGGCTGGGCAGTTTTTCCAGACGCAGCTCGATCGCCTTGAGGAAACGCGGCAACTCCTTGAACCACTGCGCCGGAGTTTCGCGCACAAAGCCGGGATAAACCAGATTGCTCAGTTGCAGCTTGATATCGTTCAAGGCCACCGCCTGGGCCAGGTCGATCTTGCCTTTGAAGCGCTTTTGCAGGCCGTGCCAGAGTTTCAACACGTCCAGGGTCAAGCGCGCCAGGCGCTCGGCGTGTTCGGTCCAACCGCCACGCTTGCGCTCGGCCAGCGCCGCCAGCCCGGCGCCGTCACGCGGCAGGCTGGCTTCGCCTTCCAGCACGCAGCTGTCGAGGCTGGCCAGCAAAATATCTTCCACCAGCGCCTCGATGCGCCCCAGTTCGCGGTACATCAGGCCCAGCTCGGTCAGGCCGGGCAATTTGCCGCGCAGGAATTTTGCCGGTTCGGCCAATTGCTGCATCAGCAGGCGCTGCAAGGCGCGACGGTGCTGGAACTCGGCCTCGGCGGCGGTGGAGAAACGTCCTTCCTTGACCGTGCCGTTTTCTTCCACCAGCGCCGGGTACACCGTCATCGACAGCCCGGCGATCTTTTGCTGGGTCTTCTCGGCCACCGCCGCGAACACCTTGGCTTCCACCGGCTGTTGGCTTTTTGCCGTCTGCGGCACGGCCAACGCGGCCTGGCTGGCCTCGGCAAAGCGCGCGGTCAGTTCGGCCAGGTCGCGGCCTTCGCCGAGAAACTTGCCCTGGCCGTCGACCACTTCCAGGTTCATCTTCAGGTGGCTTTCCACCTGCTGCGCGGCCTCGGCCCAGGCTTCATCGCTGACGCGCGCGCCGGTCATGCGCAGCAGTTCGCGCCCCAGCGCCTGGGGCAGCGAGCCCTGGGCGAATTCGATACGTTGCAGGGCGGCCCTGACGAAGTCCGGCACCGGCACGAAATTCTTGCGCAGGGCCTTGGGCAGGTTGCGCACCAGGGCGATGCACTTGGCTTCGATCACCCCCGGCACCAGCCATTCCAAGCGTTCGGCGGGCAAGGCCGGCAACAGCGGCGCCGGCACGCGCAAGGTCACGCCGTCACGCGGGTGGTTGGGTTCGAAGTGGTAACTCAAGGCCAGCGCCAGGTCGCCCAGGTGCAGGGTGTCCGGGTAATGCGCGGCGGTGACTTCGCTGGCGTCGCGGGCCAGCACGTCTTCCTCGCGCATGATCAGCAATTGCGGGTCTTTCTGGCTGTTGACCTTGTACCAGCTGTCGAACGTCGCGGTCTGGTGGATCTCCGCCGGCAAGCGCGCATCGTAGAACGCGTACAGCGTCTCTTCGTCGGCCAGGATGTCGCGCCGACGCGCCTTGGCTTCCAGCTCGTCGAGCTGCTCCAGCAGTTGCTGGTTGGCGATCAGGCACTTGGCCCGGGACTGAATCTCGCCGCGCACCAGGCCTTCGCGGATAAACAACTCGCGCGACACCACTGGGTCGACCGGCCCGTAATGCACCGGCCGGCGCCCGACCACGATCAGCCCGAACAGGGTGATCTGCTCGAACGCCACCACTTGGCCGCGCTTCTTCTCCCAATGCGGTTCGAAGTGGTTTTTCTTGATCAGGTGCCCGGCCAGCGGTTCGATCCAGTCGGCATCGATCTTCGCCACCATGCGTGCGTACAGCTTGGTGGTTTCGACCAGCTCGGCGGTCATCAGCCACTGCGGACGTTTCTTGCCGATGCCCGACGACGGGTGAATCCAGAAGCGCCGCTGACGCGCACCGAGGTAATCGCCGTCTTCGGTTTTCTGCCCGATCTGACTGAGCAGGCCCGACAGTACGGCTTTGTGCAGTTTCGCGAAGTCGGCCGGTTCCTTGTTGACGGTCAGCTGCATGTCGCGGCAGATCAGGCTCAACTGGCGATGGGAATCGCGCCACTCGCGCAGGCGCAAGTAGTTGAGGAAGTTCTTGCGACACCAGTTGCGCAGCGGGCTGGCGGTCAGTTCCTGGCGTTGCTCTTCAAAGCCACGCCACAGATTGACCAACCCGGCGAAGTCCGAATCGGCGTCCTTCCATTGTGCGTGGGCCTGGTCGGCGGCCTGTTGGCGTTCCGGCGGGCGCTCGCGCGGGTCCTGGATCGACATGGCGCTGGCCACGATCAGCACTTCCTGCAGGCTGCCCAGCTTGGCGGCTTCGAGCAGCATGCGGCCCATGCGCGGGTCCACCGGCAGGCGCGCCAACTGGCGACCCAGCGGGGTCAGTTGGCTGTTGCGGTCGACCGCCGACAGTTCTTGCAGCAGGTTGAAACCATCGCTGATGGCCTTGCCGTCCGGCGGTTCGATAAACGGGAAGTCGCTGATTTCGCCCAGGCGCAGGTGCAGCATCTGCAGGATCACAGCCGCCAGGTTGGTGCGCAGGATCTCCGGGTCGGTAAATTCCGGACGGCCGATAAAGTCTTCTTCGCTGTACAGGCGGATGCAAATCCCCGGCTCGACCCGGCCGCAGCGGCCTTTACGCTGGTTGGCGCTGGCCTGGGAGATCGCCTCGATGGGCAGTCGCTGCACCTTGGCGCGGTAGCTGTAGCGGCTGATGCGCGCGGTGCCGCTGTCGATCACATAGCGAATGCCCGGCACGGTCAGCGAGGTTTCGGCGACGTTGGTCGCCAGCACCACGCGCCGGCCCGGGTGGGACTGGAAAATGCGCTGCTGTTCGGCCGGTGACAGGCGCGCGTACAGCGGCAAAATCTCGGTGTGCTTGAGCTGGGCCTTGCGCAGCATGTCGGCGGCATCGCGAATCTCGCGCTCGCCCGGCAGGAACACCAGCACGTCGCCAGGGCTGCGCCGCTCGCTGCGCTCGTAGGCGGCGATTTCATCGAGGGTGGCAAGGATCGCCTGGTCGACGGTCAAGTCGTCCTCGACGCGGTTGCCCTCCTCGTCCTGTTCCAGGGTCAGCGGGCGATACCAAGTGTCCACCGGGAAGGTGCGGCCCGACACTTCGACAATCGGCGCATCGTCGAAATGCTTGGAGAAGCGCTCCAGGTCGATGGTGGCCGAGGTGATGATGACTTTCAGGTCCGGGCGACGCGGCAACAGGGTTTTCAGGTAGCCGAGCAGGAAGTCGATGTTCAGGCTGCGTTCGTGGGCTTCGTCGACGATGATCGTGTCGTAGCGTTCGAGGTAGCGGTCGTTCTGGGTTTCCGCCAGCAGGATGCCGTCGGTCATCAGCTTGATCAGGGTGTTGGAATCACTCTGGTCTTCGAAGCGCACCTGATAACCGACCAGTGCGCCGAGCGGCGTGGCCAACTCTTCGGCAACCCGGCTGGCGACGCTGCGCGCTGCGATCCGACGCGGCTGGGTATGGCCGATCAGGCCGTATTGGCCGCGACCGATCTCCAGGCAGATTTTCGGCAACTGGGTGGTCTTACCCGAACCGGTCTCGCCGGCGATGATCAGCACCTGATGCTTGAGCAACGCCGCCTTGATTTCGTCGCGCTTGGCGGCGATCGGCAGGCTGTCGTCGTAGCGGATCAGCGGCAGGCTGGCGCGCCGCGCCGTGACCTGGGCGCAGGACGCCTGCATGCGCGTCACCCACTGCGCCAGCTTCTCCTCATCGGGCTTCTTGCGCAGCTCGAGCAACTGCCGCCGCAAACGGTGGCGGTCGGCGAGCATGGCGTGATCGAGGTTTTTCAGCAGTTGGTCGATAGCGGGCGCTTGGTCAGTCATCAGGTGCGTTTTGGTCGTCTATTTATGCAGGGGGCGGATTGTCGCAGAAAACCGCCGGCATGCGCGCCCCTCATTCGTTCTCGCGCTCCTTGCGCCGGTATGGAAACACATCGATGACCTTTCCGGCGCGAATCGCGTCCTGCAGGCCCTTCCAGTAGTCGGCATCGTACAACTCGCCGTGCAGTTGATCGAACAGCTTGCGCTGGCCGGCGTCGGCGAACAGGAACGGCGGGAACTCTTCGGGGAACACATCCAGCGGGCCGATGGAGTACCAGGGCTCCGAGGCCATTTCATCCTCCGGCGTGCGGGGCGCGGGGATGTGGCGGAAGTTGGCTTCGGTGAGGTAGCAGATCTCGTCGTAGTCGTAGAACACCACGCGGCCGTGGCGGGTGACGCCGAAGTTCTTCAGCAGCATGTCGCCGGGGAAAATGTTCGCCGCCGCCAGTTGCTTGATCGCCAGGCCATAGTCTTCCAGGGCTTCGCGTTCCTGGGCGGGGCTGGCGTTGTCGAGGTAGAGGTTGAGCGGGGTCATGCGCCGTTCGGTCCAGCAGTGGCGGATCAGCACGGTGTCGCCTTCGACGGCAACGGTGCTGGCGGCCACGTCGAGCAATTCGGCCAGGCACTCGGGCTCGAACTTGCTCAACGGAAAGCGAAAATCGGCGAACTCCTGGGTATCGGCCATGCGCCCGACGCGGTCGACGCTTTTGACCAGGCGGTACTTCTCGATCACGGTGGCGCGGCTGACGTTTTTCGACGGCGAGAAGCGGTCCTTGATGATCTTGAACACCGTGTTGAAGCCCGGCAACGTAAACACGCTCATGACCATGCCGCGGATACCGGGAGCCATGATGAACTGATCGTCGGTGGTGGCCAGGTGGTTGATCAGCGCGCGATAGAATTCCGACTTGCCGTGCTTGTAGAAGCCGATTGAGGTGTACAGCTCGGCAATGTGCTTGCCCGGCAGGATGCGCTTGAGGAAGCCGATGAACTCCGCCGGCACCGGCACGTCGACCATGAAGTAGGAGCGGGTGAAGGAGAAAATGATCGACACATCGGCTTCGTCGGTGATCAGCGCGTCGATCTGGATGCCCTGCCCTTCGCGGTGCAGCAGCGGGATTACGAGGGGCCACTGCTCGTCACGGGTGTAGATGCGTCCGACAAGGTAGGCACCCTTGTTGCGGTAGAGCACCGAGGAAAACAGCTCGACCTTCAGCTCAGGGTCCTTGCACACCCAGTCCGGCAGGTTCTCGCGCAGTTGCACTTCGAGGCGGCGCAGGTCGGCCGGCAGGTCCGCGTAGGGCTCGCTGAAGCTGTAATCAGCGAAAATCTGCGCCAGCATGTCGGAAATTTTGCCGACTGGGGTGTAGACCCGGGTTTGCGCCGCCCTCGCCCGGCGCAGGCTCGGCCGCGTGGTGTGGACGAACATGCAGCCGTCACTGATCAGGTCATGGCTGAACAGGCCACAGAAGATCGAGTTGTACCAGGTCTCGGACAGCTCATCGTCAAAGCGCAGGTCGATCAGGCCGATGTAGGCGCTTTTCACCAACGGCCAGGCCTCAATGTCCATCAGGGTGGCGTCATCGAAGCTCGCCCGCAGGCGGCTCGTCACTTCGCTGACTTTCTCCTCATACAGGTTGATACGCGCCGCCGAAGCCGCCTGGCCCTGCTGCCACTGGGCCTTTTCGAAACGTTCACGGGCGCCATCGGTGATCTGGCGGAAGTGCTCGCGGTAATCGTCGAAGCCATCGAGGATCATCTGGGCGATAGCGAGGGCGGGTGTGCGCTGCGACATGCGGGAAACCTCGGACGGGTATCTGGAAGCCCAGAGCTTAGCCAGTCAAGGGAGCCAGGAGAAGCAGTCATTTAGCATGCTTGTTTGTGGACTTTCGTTCATTTCGCAGATTTATGGGCGTTATTGGAAACACTCACTGCGGCCAATGCACAAATCGGCCAACACAGCCGATGACGCGGGTTGTCCTGTAATCAGTGATTGTGTCGAGCCAGTCGCTGGGCAACACTCGCCGCCTTATTGATGTAGGAGTTTTCCGTGAGACCTGTCGACACCCTATACCTGCTGGGGCTGGCCGCGATCTGGGGCGCGAGTTTCCTGTTCATGCGTATTATCGCCCCGGAAATCGGCACGCTGCCGACCGCGTTTTTCCGCGTGTCGATTGCCGCCGCCGGGTTGCTGGTGATGCTCGCGGTGATGCGCGTGAACTGGGACTTCCAAGGCAAGTTCAAGACCATCCTGCTGCTGGGCGTGATCAACTCCGGCATACCCGCGACCCTGTACTCCGTGGCGGCCCAGGTGTTGCCGGCGGGTTACTCGGCGATCTTCAATGCCACCACGCCGTTAATGGGCGTGCTGATTGGCGGAGTGTTTTTCAGCGAACGCCTGACGCCATCGAAAGTCGCCGGGGTGTGCCTGGGCCTGTTTGGCGTGGGCGTACTGACCCGCGCCGGGCCGGTGGCGTTTGACCTGGAATTGTTGATGGGCGCGTTGGCCTGCTTGTTGGCCACCACTTGCTACGGCTTTGCCGGGTTTCTCGCGCGCCGCTGGCTGGATCAGCGCGGCGGGCTCGACAGTCGGCTCGCGGCCCTGGGCAGCATGCTCGGCGCGACCTTGTTCCTGCTGCCGCTGTTTGCCTACAGCGCCATCGTTCATCCGCCGGCAAGCTGGGGCGGTTGGCACGTGTGGTTGTCGTTGCTCGGGTTGGGGCTGATGTGTACGGCGTTAGCCTACGTCCTGTACTTTCGCCTGCTGACAGCCATTGGCCCGGTGCGATCGATGACCACCACGTTCCTGATCCCACCGTTCGGGGTGCTGTGGGGCGCGTTGCTGCTGGATGAGCCGCTGTCGATGGCGCATCTGTATGGCGGGATATTGATCGCGGGGGCATTGTGGTTGGTGTTGCGGCCAGGGAAATTGGCCAAAGCGCTGTAGGAGCATGCCTGCCCCTACAGCGTGTCCGCTGGTTAGCGTTGACGGAACACAAAAACCAGACCAATGATGATCAACCCCATCCCCAGTAAGCTCAACCACGCGAGCCGATTGCCGAAGATCAGGTAATCCATCACCGCCGTCACCGCCGGCACCAGGTAGAACAGGCTGGTGACATTGACCAGGTTGCCGCGGGCGATCAGGCGGTACAGCAACAGCGTCGCCAGCAGCGACACCACCAGGCCCATCCACAGCACCGGCAGGTAAAAACTGGCGGTGTGTTCAAAGTGGAACGGCTGGAACGGCACGAACACCGAGCACAACACCAACCCGGCCAGGTATTGCACGGGCAGCGTGCCCAACGGGTTATCGGTGATGCGCTTCTGCATGATCGAGCCGAAGGTCATGCTTGCCAGGGCCAGCAAACCGAACAGCATCCCGGCCAGGGACATCCGCGACAACCCGATGCCTTGGTACACCACCATGATCAAGCCGGCCAACCCCAGGCCCAGGCCGAACATCCGGCGCCAGGAACGCTGGCGCTCCATCAGCACCACGGTCAGGATCGGCTGCACGCCCATGATGGTCGCCATCATCCCCGGCGTGACGTTGAGGTCCAGGGCCAGCAGATAGAAAATCTGGTACGCCCCCAACAACACCAGCCCCGTCGCCGCCGCATACCACAGCGGCTTGCCGGGTTGTGGCAGTTTCAGCTTGAGGATCGGTACCAGCATCACCAGCCCCGCCAGGGCGATGGCAAAACGGATCAGCAAAAAGGCAAAGGGCGACGCATGGGCCAGGCCCAACTTGGAGAAAATCGCCCCGCTGCTCCACAGCAATACGAACAGGCTCGTCGAGGCCGCCGCGGCCACGGATTGTTTCGACATAACAGACATGGTTACCACCTGTAATCAGGCAAAAAAGCCGATTCAGCCAAGCAAGGCTGAAACTCAGTAGGTTTTTTTCAGGCGGGCATAGGGCAACAGCAATCAGCTGATCAGCCCGAAATGCCAACACCCGGCGGTGATACGACTGCGTACACCGGCGTGCTACTGACAGGTGGGGGGTAGTGGCTGATCTGCGCAGGCTGCAGGTTCCCGCACGGCACGACCACAGCGCTGGACGCTGAATCGACTACCGCTATGCACAGGAATGCAGGCATGGGCTGATCTTTTGAGGAGGTGAAGACGCGGCGACTATAACCAACCGCCGACATATTTTGCAATCGCTCCGACAGCGCCCTTTTCGCGTGACGGCATTTTCATTTTGGCGCCGGAACCCACTCGCTATACTACCGAGCAGTTTTTTCCAAGGATGTCACATGACCGCATTGCCCTGGGTGTATCTCGTCCTCCTGTCCATCGGCTATGCACTGGCGTTGCTCTACGGCCAACTGGGTGTGCTCGCGGCCATCTCCGTGGCGCTGTTGTTGATCGCCGGGTATGCGGTACGCCAACAACGTACCCCGTGGGCGCGCTACGTCGGCCACGGGTTGTTCATCGTCTTGGCCTTGGGCCTGGCGATGCACTGGCTACCGGGGTTCTACAACGGGCGTGGTATCGCCCCCCAGCGTTTCAGCGCCGATGCCGTGCCCTTCTCGATGTACCTCAACCAAGACAAACCACTGATCGGTTTCTGGCTGCTGCTGGCCTGCCCGTGGATTGTGGCGCGGCGTTCATTGCGCCTGTCGATCTGCGTCACCGCCCTGGCGCTGGCGCTGACGGCCATGGCGGCGCTGGGCGGCGCGGCGTTGCTGGGGATCATCAGTTGGGCGCCGAAGTGGCCGGAGCAGGCGTGGCTGTGGGTGCTGAATAACCTGTTGCTGGTGACGCTGGTGGAAGAAGCGCTGTTTCGCGGCTACATTCAGGGCGGCCTGAGCCAGCGCCTCAAACACTTGCCCTACGGCGAAAACCTCGCATTGCTGCTGGCCTCGCTGCTGTTCGGCCTGGCGCACCTGAGCGCGGGCTGGCAGTGGGTGCTGCTGGCCAGCATCGCCGGGGCCGGTTATGGCCTTGCTTATCGTTTTGGCGGCCTGGGTGCGGCAATTGCCACGCATTTCGGCCTGAATTTGCTGCATTTCGGACTGTTTTCCTACCCAATGCTCGCCGGCTGATTATTACGAAAATAAGTTAAATAAATGATCGCCACCGCCGATACCCCTTGAAAGCCTTGCGGATTGAATAACCATGCGTAATAACCAACCCGTTACCCAGCGCGAACGTACCTTCCCCGCTCAGCAACGGTTGATCTCCACCACAGATGCCAAGGGTGTCATCACTTATTGCAACGACGCTTTCGTCGAAATCAGTGGTTTCTCCCGCGACGAACTGGTGCGTGCCCCGCATAACCTGGTACGCCACCCGGACGTTCCGGCGGCAGTGTTCGCACACATGTGGTCCACGCTCAAGCAAGGCTTGCCATGGATGGGCATCGTCAAGAACCGCTGCAAAACCGGCGATCACTACTGGGTCAACGCCTATGTAACGCCGGTGTTCGATGGCAACCAGGTGATCGGCTATGAATCGGTGCGCGTCAAGCCCACCGCCGAGCAGGTCCGCCGGGCCGAAGCGCTCTACCACCGCATCAATCAGGGCAAGCCCGCCATTCCCCGGCGGGACAAGTGGCTGCCGGTGCTGCAGGACTGGCTGCCATTTATTCTGGTCAGCCAGTTGAGCTTCATGATTGGCGCATCGCTCAATTCTCAATGGGGCTTTGCCCTCGCGGCAGGGTTGTCGGTGCCGCTGGGCCTGCTGGGCCTGAGCTGGCAACAGCGCGGCCTCAAGCGTTTGCTGCGCCTGGCCGAACAGACCACCTCCGACCCGTTGATCGCGCAGATGTATACCGACAGCCGTGGCGCCCAGGCGCGACTGGAAATGTCGATCCTCAGCCAAGAGGCACGTCTGAAGACCTGTCTCACGCGCTTGCAGGACACCGCCGAACACCTCAACGAGCAGGCCGCGCAGTCCAACACCCTGGCGCACAACAGCTCCAGCGGCCTGGAACGCCAGCGTGTGGAAACCGAACAAGTGGCTACCGCGGTCAACCAGATGGCGGCGACCACCCAGGAAGTCGCCAGCCATGTGCAGCGCACGGCCGATGCCACCCAGGAAGCCAATCGCCTGACCGGGCGCGGCCGCGATATCGCCGGGGAAACCCGCGAGGCGATTCAGCGGCTGTCGGCCGCGGTTGGCGAGACCGGCGTGACGGTCACCCAACTGGCCAAGGACAGCGATGAAATCGGCGGCGTGGTCGACGTGATCAAAGGCATCGCCGACCAGACCAACCTGCTGGCCTTGAACGCCGCGATCGAAGCGGCACGTGCCGGTGAGATGGGCCGTGGTTTTGCGGTGGTTGCCGATGAAGTCCGCCAATTGGCGCAGCGTACCGCTGAATCGACCGGGCAGATCCATACCCTGATCGCCAAGCTGCAGCAGACCGCCGCCGCTGCCGTACAAACCATGGACGCCGGGCATCGCCAGGCCGAAGAAGGCGTGGCGCGGGTGATGGAAGCGGACCAGGCACTGGTGGGCATCAGCGAAGCGGTGGCCAACATCACTGACATGACCACCCAGATCGCCGCCGCCACGGAAGAGCAAAGCTCGGTGGCCGAAGAGATCAGCCGCAATATCAGCACCATCGCGCTGTTGGCGGACCAGACCTCGGAACAGGCATTGAACTCGGCGCAGTTGAGTGAAGAGCTTACTGTTACCGCCAATACTCAGTATTCGCTGGTAGAGCGTTTTAACCGTTAAACCGCTATCGGGGGCAAGCCGAATCGTCGCACCGCCCCTCCCACATTTAACCGCGTACATACCTTGGAATGCAGTCGAATGTGGGAGAGGGCTTGTTCCTTCCCACATTTAACCGTGTACACACCTTGGAATGCGGTCGAATGTGGGAGAGGGCTTGTTTCCTCCCACATTTAACCGTGTACACCTCATGTGGGAGGGGGCTTGCCCCCGATAGCGCTCTAACAGGCGCCGATAAACTGAGCCACTCGCACCGCCGCCGCCTCCAAATGCTGCTCATGGCTGAACCCTGAAGCCTTCAACGGTTTCAAATCATGATCCCCCGCCGCCAGCCACAGCACCTCGATGCTCGGTGACAAGTCATACCCCTGCACCGCGGCTCGATTACCCAAGGCATCGCGTTCGCCCTGCACAATCAATGTCGGCGTGTTCAACCCGGCCAAATGCGCGACTCGCGGCTTTTCCGGCTTGCCCACCGCATAGAACGGATAGCCCAGGCACACCAAGGCATCGGCCTCCAATTCATCGGCGAGCAAACTGGCCATGCGCCCGCCCATGGACTTGCCACCAATGGCCAGTTTCCCAGCGGCATGGCGTCGCACCTCGGTATACACCTCGCGCCAGCTTTCCAGCAGTTTCGGCGCCGGGTTGGGCGGGCGTTTGCCCCCGTCCAACCGGCGCTGGGCCATGTAGGGAAACTCAAAGCGCACCACATTGACGCCATGCCTGGCAAGGCGCGCAGCCATGTCGTTCATGAAAGATGAGTCCATCGGTGCGCCGGCGCCGTGGGCCAGGATCAGCGTCACAGGCGTATGCGCTGACGCACCCGAGGCGATATCCCACAGCCAGCCATGCTCCTGCACACACCGTGCCCATTGATCCCCGTCAATACTGGCCTTGTGCTCTTTGCCCATGCTTACCTCGCTTTTTAGTCTGCCTATAACTCCAGCCCAAGTGTCGCATCTGCTTGGGTTGAACCGTGGATGGGGAACCATGAACACTACTTTAAGTACCGCCTATAACTACAAGGTGGTCCGCCAATTCGCGATTATGACGGTGGTGTGGGGCATCGTCGGCATGGGGCTCGGGGTTTTTCTCGCGGCTCAATTGGTGTGGCCTGCACTCAACTTCGACTTGCCTTGGACCAGCTTTGGCCGCTTGCGCCCGCTGCACACCAACGCGGTGATCTTCGCCTTCGGGGGTTGTGCGCTGTTTGCCAGCTCCTTCTACTCGGTGCAGCGCACCTGCCAAACCCAGCTGTTCGCGCCGAAAGTCGCGCAGTTCTGCTTTTGGGGCTGGCAACTGGTCATTGTCCTGGCAGCGATCACCTTGCCACTGGGTTACACCAGTTCCAAGGAATACGCCGAGCTGGAATGGCCGATCGACATCCTGATCACTATCGTCTGGGTGGCTTATGCCATTGTGTTCTTCGGCACTGTGGCCAAGCGCAATACCAAGCACATCTATGTCGGTAACTGGTTCTTCGGTGCGTTCATCATCACCGTGGCAATCCTGCATATCGTCAACAACCTGGAAATCCCGGTCAGCCTGACCAAGTCCTACTCGCTGTACGGCGGTGCGACGGATGCCATGGTGCAGTGGTGGTATGGGCATAACGCAGTAGGTTTCTTCCTGACTGCCGGCTTCCTCGGGATGATGTACTACTTCGTACCCAAGCAAGCCGAACGTCCGGTGTATTCCTATCGCCTGTCCATCGTCCACTTCTGGGCGCTGATCACCCTGTACATCTGGGCCGGTCCGCA